>CAMYJN010000328.1 GCA_947258625.1 uncultured Polyangiaceae bacterium
CCGCTTTCGTCCAAGCGCTGTACGTGCCGGAAATCGCCTGGCTTGCTTCGATTCCGATCGGCGCCTTGGCAACGGGGATTCTCGTGGTGAACAACGTGCGCGATTTCGAAGGCGATCGCCGAGCGGGCAAGAAGACGCTCGTAGTTCGATTTGGAAGGCCGAGCGGCGTCCGAGAGTATGCCCTGCTCTTGCTCGTCTCGTACGCCATACCCATCATCCTGTACGTTCTCGGTTGGAGTAGCGCCTGGGTCTGCCTTCCCTTGCTGACCCTTCCGTGGTCCCTCCGGCTGTTCGAATCGGTCATGAACGACCGCGGCGCGGCTCTCAATCAAACGCTGGCCGGCACCGCGAAGCTGCTCTCTGCGTTCGGGGTTCTCCTGGCGATTGGGATCGTTTTATGACCCATCTTCACGCCCAGATCGACCTGTTGGAAGGCGCGCTTTCGGAGGCACTGGTTGGTGGAGCGGAAGGCATTTCGAAACGATCCTTCGCCGTGCTTCGGCTCATGCGCGGCGATGGCACGACTGGGCTTGGAGAGGCGTCGCCGCTGCCCGGCTACTCGCCCGATTCAATCGCGGAGGTCGCCGACGAGCTACAGCCCCTGGCGGACCAGCCCGTTGTCGTCGACGCGCTTGCAAGCCCCTTCGAGATGCTCATCGACGCGTTCGCGGCGCATCCGCTGCGCCAACCGTCCTCTCGCTTCGCGCTCGAGACCGCCCTGCTCGATTGGCTCGGTCGTACACGCGGAGAGCCCGTCCATCGGATTCTCGGCGGCGCCGCGGAACGACCGGCGGTTCCCATCGCAGACCTCGTCATGACGGCGGCGTCCAATTCATGGCCGGCACGGACCGAGGAGCTACTTGCGGACGGTGCGACCCACGTGAAGCTCAAGATTGGAGCGGACCTGGACCGCGAGGTCGAAACCCTTCGAGCGATTCGCAGGGCGAACCCAACGCTGCCTTTGCGTCTCGATGCGAACCGCCGCATCCCGGTCGCATTGCTGAGGCAGCACGCCGCGGCGCTCGAAGCACTGGAGCTGGAGCTGATCGAAGAACCCGTCCCGCCCGAGGACTGGCCGATCGCCCTGGGTTTGCCTTTGCCTTTCGCGCTCGATGAAACGCTTCGCGACGAGGCGCTTTCGCAACGGCTGCTCGAAAGCGGCCGGATCGTTGCGGTGGTCATCAAGCCCATGGTCTTGGGCGGACTGCGCGCTTCGTTCGAGGTCGCCGAGAAGGCGGCGGAACATGGTGCGCGATATCTCGTTTCGCATACGTTTGATGGTCCGATCGCGCGCGCGGCGACCGCGGAGCTCGCCCTCGCGCTGCAAACCGAGCTTGCGGCCGGCCTGGGCGAGCATCCGGCCCTCGGGCTCTGGCCTCCTCACCGGATTGCGGCAATTCGAGGCCGCCAGGTCGTTCCCCACGGGGCGCCCGGATTGGGGCTTCGATTCGAAGAGGACCCTGATGCATGAGCTGAGCCTGCTAGCGGCAGCGCTTGAAGATCCGGGTCGCGACTGCCTGATCGCTGGCGGCCGAGTCTGGTCGTACGCGGATGTCGCGGCACGCGTTCGCACGGCGATGGCCTCTCTTGCCGATCGCGGGGTGAAGAGCGGCGACCGGGTTGCGCTCACGCCCGAGATCGACGTCGACTCGATCGTTTGGTTGTACGCTCTCTTCGAGCTCGCTTGTCCGGTGGTGTTGCTGCACCCCGGCCTGCGCGATCGTGAACGGGCCATCATTCTGGAGGAGGCGCAGCCCACGCATCGAATCGACGGCAGAGTCCCCGATGAAGCGTCGGCCCAACGGACGGCGCAGCCCGTTTCGATCCCCGCCGAGGAGACCGTGGTCATCGCCTACACATCGGGCTCGAGCGGCACGTCCCGCGGAGCTCGCTTGTCCCGGCGCGCGTTCATCGCATCGGAAGCCGCACATGCGTCGAATCTCGGCTGGCTTCCCGATGATCGCTGGCTTCTGTGCATGCCGCCTGCCCATGTCGGCGGCCTGTCCGTCGTCACGCGCTCGCTCATCGCGAGGCGGTGCGTCGTGCTGGGGCCCGGTCCCTTCGATCCACGCAAGTTGACCCGGCGGATGGCCCAGGATCGGGTGACGCTTCTGAGCGCGGTGCCCACGATGCTTCGGCGCCTGCTGCTTTTGGAAGACCCCGCCTGGACACCGAGGCCCGAGCTTCGCGCGGTCTTGGTTGGAGGGGCCCCGTTCCCGCTCGAGCTTCGCGAGAGGGCCAAGGAGCGAGGCGTCCCGACGCTCGCGACGTACGGATGCACCGAAGCCTGCTCTCAGGTGACGACACAAAGGCCTCAAAAAAGCGGAGGGCCCGGTTCAGGCGAGGTCTTGCCCGGCGTCGAGGTTCGAATTGAGGACGACGAAATCCAGATCCGTGGCGACGTGCTGATGGACGGATATCTCGGCGAAGACCGCAGCGGTGTGCCCTGGACTACCGACGGCTGGTTCCGCACCGGCGACTTCGGCTCCTTTCTCCCGGACGGGCAGCTGTGGGTTGGGGGGCGTCTCGACGACCTCATCGTCACCGGCGGCGAAAACGTCGCGCCTCAAGAGGTCGAAGCCTGGCTCGAGACCGTTCCAGGCATCGTATCAGCCTGCGTTTTCTCGCTGCCGCACGCGGACTGGGGCGAGGAAGTCGTTGCCGCTCTCGTCATCGACTTCGCTCGGTACAGCGCCCAACGCCTTGGTGCGCGCCTCGAGCAAGGCCTCGCGCCGCACAAACATCCCAAGCGCTTCTGTGTGCTCGACGCCCTTCCGCTCAATCGCTCGGGGAAGGTCGACCGCGTCGCCGTCGAGGCACTCTGCGGCGGCAAGCTGACGCGGCTTTCGGCTCTGTAGGCCTCGCTGAAGTCTGCTAGAGTTTCGCCCTCAGGGGAGATGAACATGGCAGAACAGATCAACGCGTCGCACATCCTTCTCATGTACGCAGGCTCGGAGCGATCCTCCGCGACGCGCAGCAAAGAGGAAGCGCAGACCCAAATCGCCGACATCGCGAAACAGCTTCAAGACGGCGCGGACTTCGCCGCCCTCGCGCGCCAGCACTCCGATTGCGGATCGGCGCAATCGGGCGGTGACCTCGGTGGCTTTGGCCGCGGACAGATGGTCAAGGGTTTCGAAGATCCCGCGTTTGCGCTCGATGTAGGAGATACGAGCGCGGTCGTAGAGACGCCCTTCGGTTTTCACATCATTCACCGAACTGGCTAACGCCCTTCTTTGGTACCGAACTAGCCGAGCTGGCTCAGGAACTCGCGCACGATCGGCCGATAGCCGTCGCGGAAGGTCGGTTGCTCGAAGCGGTACCCAGATTTTCGTAGCCGTGTGGTGCGGCATCGCTTGTTCAATCGCTCCGGCTGACTGTCCGCCGTGGGCTCCGGAGGTGCGGAAACGCCAAGCTCGCGGCTGAGCCAGGTCGTGACGTCTGCGTTCGTTGCGGGCTCGTCGTCGGACGCCAAATAGAGGGCTTCGGGATTGTCGATGCGCATGAGGTGATGCAACGCGCCTGCGCAGTCCTCGACGTGAATGCGGTTGGTCCAGCTTCGGGTCGCGATGGCCTCCCCGCTCCAGACCTTTCTAACGAGCCGCGTTCTTCCAGGGCCGTAGATCCCCGAGAGCCGCACGTTGATGCCCGTCTCGGGAGCCTCTTGAACGATCGCCTCGGCGTCCAAGAGAATGCGTCCATTGAAGCCCAACGGTTCGGTGGGCGACGTCTCGTCCACCCATTCGCCCGCGCTTTGGCCGTAAACCGCGGTGCTAGACGTGAAAAAAACACGGCGAAGGGGGCAGCCTGCCTTTCGCAAGGCCGCCAAGAGGTCTCGAAGGCCGTCGACGTAAATCGAGCGGTAATGGTCTTCGTCGCGGCGGTCGGCGCTCGCGGTGTACAAGAGGTAGTCGAACGGAGCGGGTGGGTTACCGAAACCGCTTGGTTCGGTCAGATCGATCCGCCACGGTTGGACTCCTTTGCCCAAGGCGTCGACTCGGCGGCGCACCCCCCAGACTTCACAGCCCTCGGTAAGCAGCCGTGCCGCGAGTGCGTTTCCGACGTCGCCACAACCCGCGATTAGGACTTTGTCAGTCATGGATTAGCCACAGAGGCGATTTCCGCCCTTGCCCTTGGCGGAATATGCGAAATCG
>CAMYJN010000329.1 GCA_947258625.1 uncultured Polyangiaceae bacterium
TCGCCCGCTTCGGGGCGTCTCATTCGTACCCCAATGAGGGAACCCTGTTCTCGGGTGTCTAGTGTTTGTCCAGATAAATCTCTTGACTAGCCGGAGATGTGCTCTTTAAACAGGCTATGTATAAGTCTTGTCTAATAAATGGCAGACCTAAAACAGGAGTTTGTATCAATGGAAATCCTCAGCTCTAACCAGTACGACCTGGTCACGAATCTGATGTCTCTCACGGTCGCGGCCATGGGCGCCGCGGCCCTGTTCTTTTTCCTCTCTCGCAGCCAAGTAGCGCCCAAGCTTCGCCCCGCGCTGACCATTTCAGGTCTCGTGGTCGCAATCGCCTGTTACCACTACTTCCGCATCTACGAGAGCTTCACCGCGGCGTACATGTTCGCCGACGGCGCCTACCAGCCCAGCGGCAAACCGTTCAACGATGCGTATCGCTACGCCGATTGGCTTCTGACCGTACCGCTTCTCGTAATCGAGCTCGTGGCCGTGCTTGCCCTCGCGAAGCCGATGGCCCGTTCGCTCACCGTGCGACTCGCCGCGGCCGCCCTGCTCATGATCGCCCTCGGTTACCCAGGCGAAGTGTCGAGTGACACGACCATCCGCTGGGCATTCTGGGGCGCGGCCATGGTTCCGTGGGTCTACATCATGTACATCCTCTACGGTCAGTTCGGCGAGGCGATTCAGCGTCAACCGGCTAGCGTCCAGCCGCTGGTGAGCAAAGCCCGTCTTCTCGTCTTGGTAACCTGGGCTTTCTACCCAGTCGCCTACCTCGGCCCAGAGCTTGGGCTAGCAGGCGCGCAGGCGGAGACCTTTGTCCAAGTCGGCTACACCTTCGCAGACATCACGGCCAAGGTTGGCCTCGGCATCTACATCTACTTCATCGCCCGGGAGAAGACCGAGGCCGAAGGCTTCGATCTGTCGTCCGGGAGCGAAGGCGGCACTGGAAGCAATGAGAAGCTTCGCGCCGCTGCCTAACGTCCAACCAGCGCTTCAGCCCGGGTCTCACCTGAGATCCGGGCTTCGCTCTGCCAGCGCCTCGTGGGTAGGCGATGTCGAGCGCAATCACGCAGCCCTCGCCACTCTTTTAACGTTCGCTGTCGCCTTCGCCCATCTCTTCGGTGCGTTCCCTGCCAGCGTCGAGCTCTTTTTTCTGGTCACGGCAATCACAGTCTTTGGCCTTCCTCACGGCGCGCTCGACTACTTGTCCGGCCGTAGTCTGCTGCAAGGCGCATTTGGCGATTGGTGGTTCGTGCCGTTCGGCGTTGGGTACATGGGGCTTGCAGGGCTCGTGGTCGCCGCTTGGCTGGTTGCGCCACTGGCTTCGCTGCTCACGTTTCTACTCATGTCCGCGGCCCACTTCGGCACCGGCGACGTCAACCCCCGGGTTGCGCTTGGTGCCGGCGGTTGCTTCTCATCGCACGGCGCGGCGATTGAGGCCGTGGGCCGAGGCGGTCTGATTTTGATCCCACTTCTTCAATTCCATCCGGAGGCCGCGAGCAATCTCTTCGCCTATCTCGTTCCGATGAGCCCGAGCGAGCTATACGCAGCGATCACGT
The DNA here is from genome assembly GCA_947258625.1 of uncultured Polyangiaceae bacterium. GTDB lineage: Bacteria > Myxococcota_A > Polyangia > Polyangiales > Houyiibacteriaceae > SG8-38. The sequence continues at coordinate 1,557 of CAMYJN010000329.1, forward strand.
CGGCTAGCCCACACCTCTTCGTGGTGAGCGGGGCCGTCCTCGCCGTGGTCATGGCGCATCATCTCGGCGGCTGGGCGGAGGGCACGCCTGGGCATGCGCAGGTGGCGCTTGAAATCGGAGCCCTTGCCGCATTGTTCGCCCTCGCACCGCCTCTGATCGCGTTCATCGTCTACTTCTGTGTTTGGCACTCGTTCCGCCACTCGCTTCGGCAGGCTGCGAAGCTCGATCCATCTAGCCCCCGCGCCGCGTTCCAGGCGTTCGTTCGTCGCGCGTGGCCAACGACCGTGGCCGCATTCCTCATGGCTGTGCTGGGCTATGCGCTCATCGGCGCCCCATCGTCGGACGCCAAGATCATTCAGGTCGTGTTCATAGGCCTGAGCGCCCTCACCGCACCGCACATCGTCCTTTCATGGCTCGCATCGCGCACAGCTTCGGTGAGCGCGAACACCAACCTCCGATAGAAACAAACATGTCTGCACACCAAAAAACCTTCGACACACCGTTCAGCTCGACCGACGCCCGCGCCAAAATCGACTGGAAGTCGTTCGTCGACGTCATCCCCGCGGGCCTGGAGCTCATGTCTCCGGCAAGCATCATGCGTCAGGCTTTCGAGCTGGTCTCCAACGCGACAGATGCTCGCCGGTACCTGTCGGCGCTCAGCGGTGCACAGGCCACTCTTCGCGAGGCATGCGTTCCACTGCTGATCCTGGAGCGACGCAACGAGCTCCCGCTGCTTGCGACGAGCTCCCTGACCCAGCCCCAGCGCCGCGGGCTCGGGCAGCTTGCGCTTCAGCTCTATTTCGCCCAGCTTTTCCGCAGCGAAACCGCCCTCATCGACCTGTGGTCATCTCGCTTTGGCATCGATCAAGCAGGAGACGTGGTCTGGGTGCCCCGCCCGATCTACGTCCAATGGGATCCGGTTTTCTCAGGTGCGGTCAGAGACGTGTATGCCGGGTTCTTCTCCGACGACAACGAGCTGTTTCGGTCGGGGCTCGACCGCCTTGGGCTTGGCGCAGCAGGCGCCGTCTTGCTGCGTCATCTCGGCGAAGGCAATCAACGAAGCGTGCGATTTAACGAAGCTGGCTTGCAGTCCACCCTTCGACAGATTGTCGCACTTCGCGGGGCGAGGCAGCCCGGGTTGCACCGCAATTTCGTCGCGTTCGGCCTCTACCTCGCATCGCTCCACGAGCTTCTCGCCTCGCTCGATCTGGCGTTTGACGTGAGAGCCGCCTACCTCCGGGCTCAACCAGAGCTTGCGGACGGGATTTAGGCGAGCGCGATCAGTGCGCAGAGCGAAAGCACGACGAACGCCGGCAGTGACTTGAGCGGCGAATCGCCCGCCTTGAAGTGCATCGCGATGGCGCCGATCATGAGCAGGGCCATGCCCGTCGCCGCTGGTTTGGTGAGCGCAGGCACAAAGAGGCCGACGATGAGAAGCGCTGAAAGCGAGATCTTCAGGAAACCGATCGTGAACATGAACCAGTCCGGCAGACCATAGACGGTGAACTCCTCTCTCATGTTCGTTGCCTCACCGCCTCTCCAACTCGTGGCTTTTCCGAATCGAAGGATCCACACGTTGAGAATGGCGAGCGCGACCACGACTTGCGCAACGGAAACGATGGTATTCAAGGGAGGCTCCTTTCAGGTGAGGGTAGTCGCCGGCTCGGTTTGGGCTTCTGACGCTTTAGCGCCCAAAGCGGCGCAGGCAAAGCGTCGAGGGGCAAAGGCAGTGATCTAACGGTCCCTGATCTGAGTGCCGATGCCTGCCGTGACGAAGAGAGCGGTCGCGTGCTCCTGCACATCGGCGCTGTGCCGAACTCCGGCATCGGCGATCGCGTATTCGCGGGCTCGAAGCCTCGTAGCGCTACGGAGCCAACGGGCGGGAAACCAGCTGACGCTCTCGAGACCGCGTCCCATCAGACACAACGACGTTCCGCCCCTGACACGCCGCGGACCCGGGCTCGCCCTATTTTCCGAACGAAACGCGATGGCACTCCGGTTGCAATAGCCGCCTCCAACAAGGAGGTCCCCCGTGCCACTCAACCCCCGTTGGACGCGAACCCTGCTGCTTGCCGGCCTGTTCGTCATCGTCGCCGTCCCTGCCCAGGCCGAACCGACGCCGGGCGCCAATACGCTTTCTCCTTACTTCTTCATCGAGGGCGACCCGACCATCGACCGTCTACCTCTCGCCAAGACCGACGTGAAGGTCGAGGTGGCTGGCGTCATCGCCCACGTGAAGGTCACCCAAACCTACAAGAACGAAGGCAGCCGGCCGATCCACGCGGAGTACGTCTTTCCAGGATCGACGCGGGCCGCGGTTCACGGGATGCGCATGACGATCGGCGAGCGCGTGATCGTCGCGAAGATTAAAGAGCGAGAAGCTGCGTCGAAAGAGTTCGCCAAAGCAAAGGCCGCCGGCAAGAGCGCTTCGCTTCTGGAACAGGATCGCCCGAATGTGTTTCGAATGACGGAGCTCTTGAGCGGGCTCCGGATGGCGATGGAAATGGAGCACGAGCCTGGGACGTCACGAAGCTTCATCTCATCTAGGCTCGTCAACAGGGCACATCGACCCCTGCCATTCGGCTCA
>CAMYJN010000330.1 GCA_947258625.1 uncultured Polyangiaceae bacterium
GCCAATCGTTTCATTTTCATCTTACCTTTTGGCTGGAAGACTTTGGTGACTGAAGTTTCCCTCTTTGATCATGCTACGAGCCGCATGACCGTTGAGATCAGAGGATTATGGTCTGGTTTGCCGGGGTCCTGGCAATCGATACCGAAACCCTGTTTTGCGATGTGTCGCGCCAGGGATCGTCGCACGTCGGCGAAGGCATATTCGGTTGTGTTTTCCGAAGCGTATCGCCTGATGGGCGCTTGGTTCAAGTGCGCGGCATAGATCCAAGTGATGGTCGTAGCGGCCATGCAGAAGTGCAGATGATTGGTGACCGCATCGGGGTTGCGGGTCTGGGTATGAGCGCTGCCGATCTCCTGCTTTATCTCTCGGAACCCGGCCTCGATTTTCCACCTCGCGGCATAATATTCGACGATCTGCTCGACGCTCAGATCCAGATCCGTGGTCACCAGCGCAACCCATTGTGTTCTGCGATAGACCCACACGACGCGCACACGGCAACGCAGGGTCTTGAGCATCACGATCCGCTCGGCGGCTTGCACCTCACGCAGGGCGCCGTAGATATGCACCCTGTAGGTCTTGGCCTGTTCGCGCATGGCCGCGGCCAGGTCCGCGGCGTTTCCGAGGCGTTCGCCGTATTTCCGCGGTCTTCCGGGCCGACCGGCGAGTGGCTCGGGGATGGCGTAGAGGGCGGCGTTGACCCGCAGGCGCGAAAGCAGATCGACACGTCTGCCCAGTCGCTTACGCAGCGGCTTGAACAGTCCGTTGTTGCCGAACCAGCTGTCGGCGACCACCAATATCGGCGCCTCGGCGAAGACGCCACCCAAGCGCTCGATCAGCTCGACGGCCTGCGCAAACTTGCTGCGAAAGACCACCGCCTCGCCGCGCACCCGGATACAAGCGCTACGCAAGCTCTTGCGGCGCAGGTAGAACGCGAAGGCCAACGGCAAACAGCTCCAGCGCCCGTGAATGCGCTTGAGCAGCCCCACCGTGACGATGGTCTGCGCCCAAGGCCAGCGTGTCTGGTTCGTCTTCGCCGCATGATCGAACGTCCTCTGGCAGGCGAAGATCTTCTCTCCCGTCTTCGGGTTGATCGAATCGTCGAGCCCCAGCAGCAACCGTCCGGCAACCAACGGGCTGGGGATCGCCCGCCACAGTGCCTCCCAGACGCCATCCCACGGCAGCTTCACCGAGGCCATGAAGGTGTAGTAACGCCATTGGGCGATACTCACCCCGAACAGCGTCTCGATGGCACGCAGCAGATTGGAGGTGCGCGAGACGGTGATCGGAACCAGGATCGCTTTGAGCGTCAGCACAAACCAATGAAAGCGCTCCTGGCCATGGTCGGTGAGTGGAAAAAGGAATTGGAAATCGCGTGCGAGGGTGGGTAAGATTGACATCGAATAGGGGCTCTTTTCGTTGGATAATCATTGGCTTAAGCAACTTTGATTATACCGCGTATTGAGCCCTTATTCACAATTAACTGCTTGATTTCGAATTGAATAAACTAGTCACCATGGTTAATGAAACCCATTGCACAATGGTTATTCATGGAATGCTAATATAGTGCGCGCCTATTGGTGGCGGCTAATATTCTAACGCTCAAAAAGTACAAAACTTCAGTTAGCGTAGTGTAGGCAAATCAGGGATATCGTGGCTAGTACTAGTAGTGCGTCCCATATGTTCTGCGCATGATTCTGGCAATTTAAGTTTCTCAAGCTGCAATTTGTTGGGTGGGGGCGAAATACTCGTGTAGGGCCTCAGTCAGGCTTGTAAATGCTTGCTGCGCGTTGTGCTTGCGTCGAGGCCCCGGTTCGCCTTCGATGAGCTCAGTGATCGTGTCGGATTGTGAACGTAGCACGTCGGCGAATTGCTCCCAGGTTTCTTTGGAAACCTGGGACAAGTAGTCCCTGAGCAGATTCGTCAGTAACCCCATCTGCTTGGTCAGAATCCGCAATTCCAACTGCGGCGCCGAACTCTGGAGCATTTTCGTGAAGCGCTTCACCGCCTTCTCGTGCAGCCCGCTGCCGTCGCACGACCATTGAAAAGGGTGAGCCAGGTGGGTATTCCAGTCAGCTGCGAATGCTTCGAGCGCCGCCTTGAGCTCGTCGGGTGAGCCGAACGATTCACCGAGCACCTTGCGGCCCATGATGGCGAACCAGAATTCGATCCAGTTGAGCCAGGAGCCGTGGTAAGGGGTGTAGTGAATGACGATCCGCTTGTCTTCCCGCGCGAGCCATTCAGCCCGCTTGTCCGTGGTGCACAACTGTTGCTCCGGCGGACACGCGACGGCGCTGAGCTCGGCCACGAGCCGACACAAGGGATACCCACGATGGGACGAGAGGTTGTCCATTACGTAGTGCAGCGGCTCGCTTTGCGGGAATCGATTCGCATGGCGCCTGAATACCGCCAAGAAGGTATCGGTTTTGTGGTCGGCCCGGCACTCCAGGTGCACCTTGCCATCGGCGTGATGGAGGAAGGCGAGCACATCCAGAGTCCCGTGACGGATATACTCGAACTCCTCGAGCCGTTTGCGCATCCCATCGGTTTGCAGATCCGGCGTCAGCCGCTTGCGGATCTGGATACCCGGACACTCGTCAAAGAAGATCAGGTTCGCCGGTGGGCTGCGGTAGAGGCCGACGAGGTGCTCCATCTTGGGAAAGAAGTCGGGGTCGGTGATGTGAAGGAAATAGCGGGACTGGTGCGGCTTCAACCGGTTGCTTTGCAGCACACGATGCAACGTGGACTTGCTCGGTGCCGCACCGACCGCGGCATGGTCCGCCTGCAGACGGCGCTCGGCCCATCGCAGTGTCCATCTTCCGCAAGTTGGCAACGGCCGGGTTTGGCAGTAAAACGCCACGATGCGCAGCCGGACTTCCTGCGGATAGATGGCCGGGCGCCCCGAACGGGCATGATCATGGAGCTTGCCTGTCCCCTTGGCCCGCCGAATCCAGCGACGCACGCTACTGAGCGAGCGGCCTACAAGGTTGGCGATGGTGTTGAGCGCAATCCGGGCATCGGCCAATGCGACGATCGCTTGTCGGCGCGACAGTGGCGAGATCCTCCTCTCCGGCAGTACGGTGGGATAGAGGCTGTCGCCGACACGACGGGGCATGTCGACGGGCGCCGTGACTGCGCCGGGTCCGCACGGCGGTGGTGCCGGTAAGCGGCGCTGGGCCTCAAAAACGATCCGTTGGAGTTTTTTTTAGTGACTCCACCAGTTGGGGGAGTGTGTTGCGGATATTGGCCAGCCCGAGGTTACGGATATGCCAGCGGACCGTTCGGGCCGACAACCCGGCCTGGGTCCGCTCGTTCACCTGCTCGGCCAACACGGCGCTGGACGTGCTGTGACCCGTGACCGCCCGGGCTGCCAACTGTTGAATGATCTCCGCTTTCTGCTGGGGGCCGACGCGATAATCGCGTCGTTGGCCTTCGCGCTTGTCGAGTAACGAGTGCGCCACATCGTGGCTTGCCAGTTTACCGGCCAACTCGCGGCAATGCGCGGCAGAAATTCCCAATGCCGAAGCGCACTGTTGCGCCGAAAGTGCTCCCGCATTGAACAACGACAACACCACCGTACGCGCCTGAACCGGGTGCGTGGCGGGTATGCTCAGCGATTCCCCCCGGGTGCCGAATTCGACACGCCATCCCGCCTGATCGCGGCGGGCGGATATCTGAATCGGACTTGGCGAGGCATCAGCAACCGGTGGCGCCGCTGACAAACGGCGGTCGCGAAGAGCGGAGAAGCCGTCGCGCAACACCAGGCGCAGCAACGTCTTCACCGACTCCTCCGGCATCTCCACCAAAGCGGCCACCTCTTGACGTTTTGCGCCAAAAAGATGGAGCGTGAACGCCAGGACGCGCATCAGCAACTTGCGCGGGAATACCCGTAAGGCTTTGTGGATTCTCTCCTGCGACTTCTCGGGCGAGAACGTGACTTGACGGCAATCCATGATCTGCGTCTCCGTCCTGCAATAAACCCATAAATAGTCGAAAATAGCAGTTTACCTCAGTATCCAGGAGGAATTATAGCTAATTTATGGGTTTACTGTGGCTAGTTTACGCAGATCTTGTATTGCCAACGACGGGAGCAAGACTTCTGGGACGCACTACTAGCGTCTTTCCCAACCGTGGTGCGGTTGGA
>CAMYJN010000331.1 GCA_947258625.1 uncultured Polyangiaceae bacterium
TCAGGGGATGGACGGACAGGGGCAGCTTCTGCAGGACCGTGAGGCGGAACTGAAGGCTCGTCGCAAGCAGATGCGCGACGAGCAGATGCGGCTTCGCTCGCTCGCGGCGCTCCAACACGTCCTGCCCGTCCTGGCGTTCATCTACGCCGCGGGGTCGGTGCTTTTTCTCTTGGCGCCACCTTTCGTCCCCAACGGGCCGCACGTCTTGATCTGCACGGTGTCGGCGGCCCTGGCGCTCCTGGTCTGGACCAGCATCCGGGTGGACGATCCTCGCTTCGACACGCCGGCCTCGGTCGCCACCATCTTGATCGCCGCCGGCATGGGGCTCGCCATGCTCGCGGTCAGCGGTTCACTCAGCAACACGACGACGCTCGCGATCGCGATCATGGCCACGGCCGCCGTGACCTACCGTTTCTCGATCTACGTCGTGATGATCGTCGTCGCGCTTGCCGGATGGTTCCCGCTCGCCTTTCAAATCGAGAGCCGTGAAATGGGCATGGGGATCCTTCAACTCGTGGCAGCCAGCACCGTCGGCGGCCTGTTCTTATGGTCGCGCCGGCAGCTGATGTTCGGCCTCTACGAACAGGCCGAACAAGCCGAAGCCATGCGGCACTTCGCAACCGAGCAATCCCGCACCTTGGAAGGCGCACGCGATGCGGCCTTGGCGTCCGCGCAGGCTAAAGGGCAGTTCCTCGCCAACGTGAGCCACGAGGTTCGCACCCCGCTCAACGGTATCCTCGGGCTGCTTCAGCTCATCGACGCGCGCGCGCTGCCCAAACCACAGGACGAATACCTAAACGAGGTCCACAAGTCGGGCCGCGCGCTCCTGGCGATCGTCAACGACTTGCTCGACCTCTCGAAAATCGAAGCCGGCGAAATGCGCCTCGAATCCGTGCCATTCGACGTCGTTTCCATGACCGAGGAAATCGCCGTGAACTACGCGTCGGCGGCGCAGGCCAAGAGCATCGAGCTCATTACCCATGTCGGCCCCGAAGTCCCGGGGGAGGTCTGCGGTGACCCCCTCCGCCTGCGGCAGGTGATCTCCAATCTCCTCAGCAACTCCCTCAAGTTCACCAAAGAGGGAGAGGTCGTCGTCGGCGTTCGCGTCCGCGACAGAGGTCCGTGGCACGTCGATCTCGAAGTCCGGGTAACCGACACCGGCGAAGGCATTCCCGACGCCCGGGTCGAAAGCATTTTTCGACCGTTCTCACAGGCCGACACGTCGACGACGCGCGAGCACGGCGGCACGGGACTCGGGCTTCCGATCTGCCGACAGCTCGTTGCCTTGATGGGAGGCGAGCTTCGGGTGGTGAGCACTGTCGGACAGGGAAGCACATTCTTTTTCGAAGTCCGCTTCGAGCTCGAAGAGAGACTCAGCGAAGAGCTCCAGGCCGTCACCGAAGCGCTGCGCGGGATGAAGGTTTTGATTCTGGAGAGCAACAACCGCGCGCGCGAAACGCTGAGCACACAGCTCGAATCCTGGGCTATGGAACCCTGGGCGACGACGACATTCGACGGCGCGCTCAGCACCTTGCGCGTGTCGCAGCGACCCAATGTCATGCTGATCGACCTGCGCAGCCTCGGCACCGATTGGCGAAGCCGCATCACCGAGCTCAACACAATCGCGTCGAAAGAGGGCATCTCGCTGGTCGCCATCTGCTCCTACCGCCACGAAATCCGAGACCTGATGGAAACCGGCATCAGCGTGCATGTCGAGAAGCCGATTCGACGGGCGAAAATCATCGCTGCCCTCCTCGAGACGCTCAACCGGACGAGCGAGCCAAAGCCTTTGTCGGACGAAGCACTGCGCGCATCCTTGCCTCCCTGTGCGCCCTTGGAGTTGGAGTCCAATGGAATGAAGCTGCTCGTCGCTGAAGACAACATGATCAATCAGCGCGTGGTGGTCGCGCACCTGCAGGCGCTCGGATACGAGGTCGACGCGGTGAACGATGGCGTCGAGGCCCTCGAAGCTCTGAACGACGAAGGCCACTGCTACGCAGCCGTCATCATGGACGGGCAAATGCCGAGAATGGATGGCTACCAGGCCGCGCGCGAACAACGGGCGCGCGAGCTCTCGTCCGGCCATCGGCGTGTTCCGATCATCGCACTCACGGCGCACGCGATGATGGGCGACCGAAGCACCGCGCTTGCCGCCGGGATGGATGACTACCTGACGAAGCCCTTCACGCGGAACGAGCTCCAAAAAGCGCTGAACCGGTGGGCGGCGCGACCCGCTGCCAGCATTTCGGAGTTTCCCCCGAATGCGCTCGACACCACGATAACCGCTCAGCTCTTGGAGCTCGACGAAGAAGACCCCGGCTTCGTCTCCGACGTCATCCAGAGCTTCTTCCAAAACGCCGAGGAAAACGTTGCCCGCATGAAAGCAGCCGTCGAAAACGGAGACCTGAAAGCCTTGCACCTCGCCGCCCACTTGATTCGTGGCAGCAGTCAACAGCTGGGCGCAAACAGGCTCGGCGCCACCAGCTCGAAAATCGAAACGACCCAATCCATCGCGGACGCGGCGGCGTTGCTCGATGCTGTCGAAAGGGACCTCGACGGGGCCCGCGAAGCGCTCACGGCTCTCGCGGACCGCGCGCTCGACGCAGCGTCCTAGTCGGCGTCAGTTGTCCGCGGCACCACAAAGATGGGCGGCGTCCACGATCCAGCTATCGCGAATCGTACGCTCGGGAACGCCGTCCACGTGCTCGACCAGCCATTCGACGTCCGACGCCTCAAACCGCGCAATCTGATGGAAGTGGTAGATGCCGAGTCGATTCAGCATGCGTTCGAGGCTCGGGTCGACGCCTTCGAGACGCTGCAAGTCGTCGCGCGGCCCAAACGGCTGCACCATGACCCAGGCCGGCGGGCGCGATTGACCGCTGCTTCGCGCCTCGAGCTCTGCGTCCCGGAGTCGGCCCTTGAGACGTTCGATGTCTTCGAGCATCCGCTCGTGAATTCCATGAAGCACCTCGAGCTCGGTTTGCAACCGCATGCCGCGCGCCTCGGCTTGCCGTAGCGTCGTATTGGCTTCGTCCCGTTCTTGTACCGCGATGCGAAGCTCGTGACGCAGGCCGTCGGCCGACTCGCGCGCGCTTGGCCGCTCCTCGATCTCGACCACCGAAAGCCGTTCGCGGACTTCCTCCATCACACGATTGCGCGCATCCAAAGTCGCGGTGAGCTGCCGCTTGGCGCGCTGCAGCGTCACGATCTGCTGGGTCAGGCCACCTAGCTCTTTTTGAAGCCCTTCAATGCGTGCGCCCTGGGTGACGAGGTCTGCGCGCGCCTCCTCGAGCTCGTACTCGAGCGTCTTGGCCCGCACCGGAGCGACTAGTCGCCCCCACAAAACCTGCCCGAGCCAGAGCAAGAGCGCCCCCAGGACCGCCGAAATCAGCAAGCCGCCGATCATCTGCAACATGAGATAAGTCACGTCTCACCTCCCCCAAGGCTGTCCTCGCCGGCGACAAACAGGTCCATGCGCACGATGCGCACCCCCCGGACCATGCGCACGATTCGCTCCGCCCGTCGTGCTTCCGACGCTGAAGAGACCTGGCCGCGAAGCTCGACGTCTCGTCCGTCGACGACGGGCACCACCTCGTTGAAACCGGTGCGTTCGAGGACATCAGCGACACGCGTGGCGACGTCCCACTCGATTTGGTGGCGAGCCGGGCTGAGACAAGAGAGCCAGACGACATAGGCCAAGAAGCCTGCCGAAACCGTCCCAAACACTGCCTTCTTCCACATCGCGCGGTTTGCCTACGAGCTGCATTGAACTCGATTCGCAAAAAAAACGCCACGTTCCGACAAAGGCAAGCCGGCCCCTGCGCGAGGCAGCACACAAATCTCCGGGGTGCATCGCCCCAGGGGGTGGCCGCCGGGGCACGTCAGGAGTCGAAGTCGTGCCGCTCGATGATCTGAAAGAGGCGCTCCTGGCGATCGGCGGCCCAGGTGTAGAGCGCGAGCGCCGACGCCGCGAAGACCACCTCGCGCAAGTCGATCGCCTGCGCCCAGCGAAGCGCCTCCCGACGTTCGGCGGCCTTCGCCCTGCGCTGAATTCGCGCCAGGGTCATGTGCGGAAGCGGTGGCCGGCGGTCCTCGGGGGCACC
>CAMYJN010000332.1 GCA_947258625.1 uncultured Polyangiaceae bacterium
GATGAACACCATCATCAGGGGCTCGAGTAGCGAGGTGAGGGCCGCAACCGCGATGTCGACCTCTTCTTCGTAGAAGTCTGCGATCTTGTTCAGCATGGTATCGAGTGCGCCCGTCTGCTCGCCGACGCCGATCATCTGCACGACCATCGGTGGAAACACGTTGGTTTCCATGAGCGGCTCGGCCATCGTTCGACCCTCGCGGATCTTCTCAGACGTTTTTTGAATCGCGGCTTCGACAACCACGTTCCCCGCCGATTTACTCACGACATCGAGCGCATCGAGAATGGGAACGCCTGCGGAGAGAAGGGTGCCTAGGGTACGCGTGAACCGGGCCACAGATACCTTCCGGATCACAGGGCCGAGAATTGGCAGCACCAGAAGCGCTCTATGGACGAAGTGTTTGCCTGCCGGTTGACGGTAGAACCAGGTGGCCCCGAAGACCAGCACGGCTGATGCCAAGATGATCCAATGAATGTTGGCGATGAACCCTTCGGAGGCTGCGATGACGAACTGCGTGAGCGCCGGCAGAGAGTCCTCCGCGCCGAACTCCGCAAACATTCCCTTGAAGCTCGGAATGACCCAGGCGAGCATGACGACGACGACGATCATCGCCACGAAGAAAATCGCAACCGGGTAGACCATCGCTCCGCGGACCTGGCGGGCGAGCTTGACGCGTTTCTCGATGTACCCTGCGAGCCGGTTGAGAATCGTGTCGAGGATACCGCCCATCTCGCCAGCGCGAATGAGGTTGACGAAGAGCTCGTCAAAAAGCTTGGGATGCCTCGCCAGGCCGTCCGAGAAAGTCCCACCTTGTTCGACGTAGTCCTTCACGTCCTTGAGGATTGCGTTGAGAGCTTTGTTCTCGCCACGGCTCGAAAGGATCTCCAAGCATTGAACGAGGGGAAGGCCGGCGTCGATCATCGTCGCAAACTGGCGCGTGAAGATGACCAGCTCCTTTGCGTCGATGCCCGTGCCGAACGCCAGACTGGGCCGGCGTCCCTTCTTCTTAATCTTGACGGGATTGAGCTGGCGCGCGCGCAGCCTGGACTGCACGGCTTCCTTGCTGTCCGCCTCGATGATTCCAGTTTGGACTTCGCCCGCGCGAGTGCGCGCTTCGTATACCCACTCGGCCATGAATTCTCCGCCCGATCCCCTCCGGGCCTTCTAAAATCCTAGCTGATCTCGAATCGCCTGGTCAAAAGGCATGCCTAATTCCGGTACGGGTTCTGAATGTCGATGTCGACCGGTTCAGCTTTGTTCGCCGGAACCGGGGTTTCAGGAGCCTTCAACTTCGCAGGCTTTTCCCGCATTGGAGCTCGGCTTGGGGGAGGCTGGCGGGTCGTCGAAGGTCCTCGTGTGCGTGGGCGGGGCGGCGCTGTGCTGCTCGCGCGTTCCGGTGCCGGCCTGGCCTCGTCGGCCTGGGAAGCGTCGGCTGGCTTGGAGTCGGGTTCCGCTCGGGTCTCTGGCTCGACCGCTGCCGGCCTGGCTCGGTCAACCGCAGGTCCGGGTGCCGCAGAGGGCCGAAGCAGCTGAAAAACCAAAAAGCCGGCGTACATGACGACGATGATCGCAAGAGCCATCACAAACCACTTCAGGGCATCGGACTCGGACGCACGCCGGATGACAACGGGCGTTCCATCGTCGTGCACGCCGGACATGGTTGCTTGTACGTGAGACCCAGTGCTGCCATGTGCGGTAAAGGCCTGGGTCTCGATGGGGGTGCCTTCGCGGGGCATCGGAACGATCGAGGCGCCGATGTCGGTGCTTCCAAGCATCTTGATCGCGTCCCGAATACGCTCGCGCTCGTCCTGGAGCTTCTCGGCGTCCAAGTCTCGAACGACGTCGGCGACCTCACGCGTCTTGGCAACACAGCCAGAGCCCACAGCTCCTTCGAGAGCTTCGGTGAAGTCGTCGGCGCTTTGAAACCGTTCGTCCGCGTCTCGGCTCAGGGCCTTCATCACCACGGCGTCGAACCTCTCTAGCTCAAGCCAGAGCTCAGACGGCTTGACCACCGAGTCGTTCAGCAGCTTGTTCAGTGTGGCGCCGTTCGACTCGCCCTTGAAGAGGCGCCTGCCGGTGAGCGACTCCCAAAGGATGATGCCTACGCTAAAGAGGTCGGAGCGCTGGTCCGTCGAGCTCGACGAAGCCTGCTCGGGCGCCATATACGAGAGCTTGCCCTTGAACTGGCCGGCACGGGTCGAAGCCATGCGTACGTCGGCCTTTGCAACCCCAAAGTCCGTCAACCGAGCAATGCCGTCGGTCCCGACCAAGATGTTGTGCGGTGAAACGTCACGGTGGACCAGCTTCAGAGGCTTGCCTCCCTCGTCCGTGAGTCGGTGTGCCGCGCCCAAACCCTGCAATGCATCGATCAGCACCCGGCATACGAATGGCTGGGGAAGTCTCTCGCCACGCTTGGCGGCGCGCCCGAGGAGTGCACCGAGGTGATTGCCTTCGATGTATTCCATGACGAGGAAGTAGCCGTCGCCAGGGCTGTCGCTGATGTCGAGCGTAGGCACCACGTTCATGTGGCGAATCCGCGCGGCGAGCCTCGCTTCGTCGAGGAACATCGAAATGAACTCCTGCTCGTACGCGAGGTGAGGGTGCAGCATCTTGATGGCAACGAGGCGTTCAAACCCCGCGACGCCTTGTGCGCGCGCGGCGTACACGGACGCCATCCCGCCAGTTGCCAGCTGCGTCAGGATCTCGTAGCGCCCGAGGTGCCGACCAGCCATGGGTCGGGAAGGTGGCACGGATCCTCGAGAGCTAGCGGGCGCATTCATCAGAAGCGACCCTTGAGCGTCAAGAGGCCCCCTTGCTTGCTGACTCCGACTGCAGGTTTAACGCGCTCGGCTGAGGCTTCTCGAGACTCTCCCCTCCAGTTGGTGAACACCCCCAGAACGGCGGTCGTCGCAGCCATTGCTGCGGTGACTCCGATGAGGATGTTGGTTCTGCGCTCCTTCTTGCGTCCGTCTTCGAGTAAAGATTGCGCAAGCTCGGCGGGGGTAGGAGAACTTCCGTTGTTGATGCCCGGAGAGTTGGCGGTTCGGGCTGCAGCTTCGTAGGCGTCGACGCCCTTGTTGGCATCGATGCCGGACCAGACCGTGACCGCTCCCAGCGCAACCGTCGCGCCGAGCGACGAGAAGAAACCCCAGCGCGGTATCGGCGGTGGAGAAGGGGGCGCCGGTGCGGCGAGAGTCACTTTCTTGATGTCGCCTGCCGCCCCTTGCACGTATGTCGCGTTTTCACCGTCGCTGAACGTTGCACGGAGCGAATGCTCCACGCCCGGCGTCGCCAAGAACGTCGGGTGTTGGAGCAGGGCGCCATCGAGCTCGAGCGTGCATTCCTTCTCACATTCAGCCTTGACGAGAACATTCAGTGGCTGCGCTGCCCCGATCGCCGCTTTCGCGGCTTTCTTGGCGCGCTCGTCCAATGGGTACCTGTCGCGCAATTGCAGGGCGAGGTTTGCAGCGCGAACCGAGTTGCCCGCCTTGTTGTGCGCGCGCACGGCCTGGATCAAAGCGGCGGAAGTTGGAACCAAGCGATAGGCTCGCTCGAACCAATGGGCGGCGAGCTCGTAGCGGCCGGAAAGGTATGCGGAAGTGGCCTGGTCGTACGCCTCTGCCGCCTCCGCGCGATCTTCGACCGATGCGCGCGGTGGGGTCGAGGCCTTCGTTTCCGCTTCAGCTGCAGATGAGAACAGCAGTCCACAGGTCAAAACGGCCGGTGCGATCCACCCGCGGCCTATGGTCGTGCCTCTCATCACCAAGATCCCACCGTTAACGATAGTAAAAATCCCGGAGGAAGCCGAATCAGCCGTCGGTGCGAATGGCCTGGTGGTAGCCCTTTTTGTCCAATTGATCGAGCATTAGACGGAATTCATCTGGCTCGGGGGACCGGACCGTAGCTATCTCGCGGTCGAGCGCGCCATGGGCGACCAGATGCAATAGAGACTGATTCATCGTTTGCATGCCCGAGGTGCCCTGACCGGTCTGCATGATGCCGTACATCTGATGGACCTTGTCTTCGCGAATCAGGTTTCGAATCGCCACGTTTGGCACCATTGCTTCACAA
>CAMYJN010000333.1 GCA_947258625.1 uncultured Polyangiaceae bacterium
CAACGGCCGGATCGGAAGCGCGTTTCGCTTGACCAAGTTCGTCAATCTCGGTGTGGGCTTGTTCACCGATCTGAGCCCCATCGACAGGCTCGAGGTGGCCCCGTTCGCGACGAGCGACATCGATTTCTATGGTGCGCACTTGGGCTTTTTGTTTTCCAACCGAGAGGTCCACCCCGGTCGACCCGATGCCGACGAGGGGAAGGGCGGCGGCTTTGCAATCGCTATCGGCTTTCGGTACTCGCACGGTCGCGGGCAGGCCTTGGGCGTTCTGTACCCCGCTCAGTACGACCCGTCGTCGATCACGGCGACTGGCGCCAACGGCAAGATCAACGAGATCGCCATCAACCTCGGCGCCAACATTAGCTTCTGAATAGCGCGCGGAATCGTGCCCACTCATCTGGACCGAGAGCGTACACGCCGGCGAAGAAGAGCGGGATTAGCCTAGGCGTGAAGGTCGCGTTCTAGTAGCCTGACGGGAAGTATGAGGCGGGTTCACGGCGTCCTTGCGCTCTCGACATTGCTCATCGCGACCCCGGCCGCTGCAGGCAACAAAGACGAAGTGAATGCGGGCGTGGACGTCACCCTGACCGGCGGCGCCGTCGTGGCGAAGGTCGCGACCGGCGCGGCCCTTTGGTACAACCCCGCCGGTCTTGCACGATTTAAAGACGCCTCGTTCGAGCTCACGGGCGTCACCCTGCGAATGTCCGCGATCAGAGCTCCCGGCCTCCTCACCCTCGAAACGGGCGAGCAGAGCAACGAACGCCGTTTCGACATTTCGTTCATCCCCGAAGCGATCACGTTCAAGCTTCCTCTCAAGACGCTCCAGCTCGGAATCGGGCTCTTCAACTCATCGCTTCGGCGAGAGCTCGCACAGCAACGCGTGTCGCACGCCGGCGACCCGGTCGCGATGACCCCTCCAGCCCAGTGGAACTTGGGCGCCAACACCCGCGTCGATAACTTCCACGTGAGCACTGGTATCGCGAAGGCCTTCGACAAGCGCAAGCAGAAGGCGCTCGTCGGTGGTGCCTTCGACTTCGTGGTTTCGACGGCAAGGATCGATTCTTTGGTTGCGGGTCTGTATGACGGCGGCGCAGAGGGGCTGGTCTCGGAATCCTCGCTCTCGAACGAGGCGGGATTCGGCCTGCAGTTGAAGGGCGGAGTTCAGTGGATTCCGATCCCGGAAGTGCGAGTCGGCCTTTCGATTTCGACTCCGACCTATGTGTTCCTGCTTTTCGAGCGCCTCACCGCGAACGAGAGCTTCGCCCCGCCGGGTTCCCCAACGCAGGATCCACAGGGCACCAACAGCTTCGTCCGCTCGGTTCGCGGCGGCTGGTTTGGGGTCGAGCCCGGGACCCTGCGCTTTGGGGTTGCCTATGTCGGCAAGTGGGGGTGGGTCGAGGGCGACCTCGTCGTCGACTTCAGGCTTCGAACCTCGAGGTTCTTGTTCAACTTTGGGACGGTCCCCAATGGCCGCGCCGCGGTGGTCTTCAACGCGAGCCGGTTCGTGAAGCTGGGTCTGGGCGTGTTCACCGACCTGAGCCAGACCGAGCAACTGCTCACGGTCGGTGACCGACAGGTCGATTACTTCGGCGCACACTTTGGGTTGCTCTTCACCAACTACGACTCGAGGTCCGAGAGCTTCGCGCCGCCCGACATTCCGGACAAGGACAAGACGTACATCACCTTCGCGATAGCCCTTCGGTACGCACACGGCCGAGGCGACATTCTCGGCCTGCTCCTTCCCGCGGTCTACGACCCGGCGGCGATTCAGACCAATCCGGTCGACGCCCGGGTCAACGACATCGCGATCAACTTCGGCCTCAAGTTCTCGTTCTAGGCCCGGGCGCGAATGAGGCCCTTGGACGAGGGTTCAGAGCCCATCTCGAAGAGGGCGCGGAAGCGGGCCCACCAGTCGGCGCCCAAGGCGTAGACTCCGGCGAAGAACAAGACTTCTGCGGCGGCGAGAAGGCCAACGAACCACTGCAATTGCTCGCTGCGATCGAGGCCGAGGACCTTTGGGAAGGTTCCGTCGCTCGCAACGCCGTAGTGGGACGCGATCGGGAAGACGAGCGCTGCGAACTGCAGAAGGACATTGAGCGCGAGAAGAGTACAGCCGAGACGGTGGCGCCGGCGTGAGATCGGCTCGCCGGACGGGACGCGCTTGAACACCCCGAAGAGCTTCGACTTGAGCTCCTTGAAGCCTTCTTTGCCGAGGAAGAAGATACTGGCGAGGCTGATCACCTCGCCGGCGCCGAGCATCACGGCGATCACGCCCACCATCCGGCCTTTGGCGAAGCCGAACACGGGCAGCAGCAGCCCGGTGACCGCAAGCAGGTTGCCGACGATGAACACCGCGAGGCCGAGGCGATACCGAAAGCTCGGCGGCGTGTCCGAAGCTTCGGCCGCAGCCGCCGTGCTGCTGGGCCGATAGCGAAACAACTGTTTGAGCCGGTTCCGCCATTGTGGGCCGAGCGCTGACACGGCCGCGGCGAAGCAGAGCTCCGCGGCGACGACCCCCCAGACGAACGCGGGCCCCTGCTGCTCGAAGGTCAAACCGAAAACCGAAGGAAGGGGGTCGTCCGCGGTGGCCTTTGCATAGGAAAGCACGGCGGCGAACCAGACGACGATGTAGAGCCCAATGTGCGCGATGAGCAGCGTGAATCCGAGGCGTTGGCGTCGAGCGCCGACGGGTTGTTCCTCGTCTCTGGCGGTCGCACCGGCGAGCCGCTCGTCACCTGCGACCGACATGCTGGCCAGGCTCAGAGCTTGACCCCCGACGATCAACGCGACGATCCATCCGGCTCTCGGATCGGATGCGTAGCCCACGGCCGCCAGCACGAACCCGACAATCGTCATCGCACTTCCAACGGCAAAGACGGCAAACCTCATCGCGCGGGTAGCCTGACATGAAACGGCCACTGAACGCGAGCGACCGCCCGCAACTGGCGGACGACCGCTCACCGCTCGATTTCGACCGCTCATCTCCCACGGAGCATGCTCCTTTGACACTTCGGCCGCTCAGGCTTTACTCATGCCAAGATGAGCCAAACGCCCGACGACTTGAAGCCCGGCCTGCCGTTTTCGCTGGTCAACAAGCTCGATGGGCTCAGCAAGAAGATGATCCCGATCGACTCGGAGCGGGTCATGAAGATGGCGGAGCGGGTGACCGGGCTCGACGACTGGGGCAATGGCGGATTTCGCGCGCGGCTCGACGCCGCCGTTGACGGGCTCAACGACGCGGGGCTCAACACGACCGGCCTCTTCGGCGCACGCTACGTCCTCAACTGGCACCTCGGGAACCGACTTCGCGTCGTCGACTTCGCGAAGCGCCATCCCGAGCTCGCGGAGGTCGACATCGAGCGCCCGGTCATCATCACGGGCTTCTTTCGGACGGGAACGACGTTCCTTCACAACGTTCTTGCCGCCGACCCGAACAACCGCGTGGCCAAGGCCTGGGAGCTTGCGTACCCGCTCGGCCGTTTGGGAGACCCGCTCGGTGACGTCGCCTGGCGACGCGCGCAGGCCAAGTTCACGTTTGGCTTCAATCAGGCCGCGATTCCCGATCAGGGCGTCGCCCACAACGTCACCGCGGACTCGTACGAAGAGGACTTCTTCCTCCTCGAGAACGACATGGCCGTCTTGACGTTCTGGGTGGGCTTCGGGACCTATAGCTACGCCCGAGCAATGCTCGACTGGGACATGGTCGAGCCGTACCAGTTCCACAAGCTGCAGCTCAAGATGCTCAACGCGCAACGGTCGGCGAAGCGCTGGGTCTTGAAGTGCCCCTGGCACATCTGGAACATGGATGCGCTGATGGCGGTCTATCCGGACGCCCAGGTGATCTTCACGCATCGAGACATCACCAAGGCGCTCGCATCGCACTGCAGCTTGTCAGCCAAGATGGCCTCGAAACTGCGCCGCAGCCTAGACGTCAAAGAGCTCGGGGCATTCTGGCTGGAGTACACCCGCATCGGCTTGGACCGGGCGATGGAGTCTCGAAAGAAGATCCCCGAATCGCAGATCTACGACGTCCGCCTCCGCGACATGATGGCGAGCCCGATGACCGTGTTG
>CAMYJN010000334.1 GCA_947258625.1 uncultured Polyangiaceae bacterium
CCCCGGAGGACCCGGCCTTCGTCGCGCACGAGCTGCGGCTCGCAAAGTCGAGCGCCGATTTGGAAAGCGCATTGGAAACGCTTCGCGATGTGGCGGCACGGTTCCCCAGTTCCGGATACGCGCGGGCGGCGCTCGATGTCGCCGTCATACGCGGCGCGCGCCACACCGAGCGTGCCGAAGCCTTCCGACAGCAGGCAGAGCGCACAGAGGGAGAGACGAAGGCCCGGCTCGCTTGGCGAGCCGCCCAGCTGTGCAGCGTCGACGCGGGCAGCTCGGACCGCGCGCAGGCGCTCTACAGCTTAGCGATCGAGGCCTCCACGACCTCGAAGGCGGCGATCGTCCGAGAGGCGCTGGGCGCGGCGATCCGCGCCAAGCGGCCGGACGCCATTCGAGCGCGCTGCGACGAGCTGATTCAAAGCAACATCGAGCCCGATGAACGAGCGACTCTTGCGTACTTCAGGTACGACCTCGCGCGGCATGCCGTTCACGCAGAGGAAGACGCCGAGCAACTGCTTCGCGACGCGCTGGGTGACTCGAGCAATCGTGCTTGGGCGCCAGCGCTCGCACGAGCACAGGCTGCGTGGAAAGGCGACTCGGGCTTGCTCGCCCGAGCTCACGAGGAGAGCGCCGAGATCACATCGGGAGATCGTCGCCTCGGACACCTGTGCGCGGCTGGGCAGGCTCACGCACGGAGCCGCAACTGGGACGCCGCCGAGCGCGTTCTTCGGTCCGCTCTGGCCAGCGCTCCCGACGACGGCTATGTCCTTTCGCTTCTCGATGCGGTTCTGCGTGAAGGAGGCCACCCGGAAGACGTGGTCTCCTTGGCGCGTGAACGGTCCAACGCCGAGTCACGGACGGCGCTGGGGGAGCTTTCGCTGCTTCTTGCGGGGGCGACCGCGGAGCGAAGCGGAAATCTAACCGCGGCTCGCCATGCCTATGAACAAGCCCTCGTCGATGCGCCAGGCTCCACAGCCGCCGCGCTCGCGCTTCTCGACGTCGCCCGCCGCCAGACGGATGCGAGTGCGACACGGCGGGCCTACGCCTCACTCTCCAAAGGCGACCTCGGTGGAGGCGTGCCCGAGCTCTTCGCCCTGCTCCGGGGTGACAGCCTGGGCCCTGATGAGGGCGTCGACGCCTGCGCGGCCTACGAGCTTGCGCTCGAGCACCCCAGTACCGCCGCGGCTGCCGCGATCGCGATCCTGTCCCTGCCCGTGAAGCTCAGCAACGCCGACCAAAGAGCGGTGGCCGAGGAGCTCCTGGCCGACGCGGGGGCCGCGACACTCTCGGACACGAATGGGTTTACCGCCAACTATGGTGCGCTTCGCGCGTCGCTGGGCGAAGAAGGCTCGTCCGCAGGCGATGCCTGGCTTCGGCTCTCGGCCGAGGCGCCCACCGAAGCGTTGCGGGCAGCAGCGCTCCTTCAGGGGCTGCGCGCCTCCGGGATTGCCCGAGGCACCGAAGCTGCGGACGAGCTGTTCATGCTTGCACAGGAAGCCGACGCGCTCTCGGTGCTCCATCCTGACGCCGCGGTCGCGATCGATGAGGCGCTCGCGCCGAGTGACGACGCCGCACTACGCGTCCACGCGCTGGTGCAGAGGCTGCAACACAGCGAAGCCATGGGGCGGGCGGCCCTCGACGCGGCGCACTGCCGCGCTCTGGTCGAAGCCGATCGAGGCACGGAGGCGGTCGCCCTTCTCAGCAATGCCGTCGACGAACGGCCCGACGATCTGGCGCTATGGGAGACGCTTCGAGGGGCCGCTCGGCAGGCTGGCGAGTGGCCGCTGGTTGCACAAGCCTGCGAGCGGCTCGCGCCCTTCGTCGAAGACTCGCTCCGAGGCGACCTGTTGGAAGAAGCCGGGGTGGTGAGGATGGATTGCCTCCAGCAGTACCAACAGGCCGAAGACCTTTTTCGACGCGCGCTCGAGGAGGAACCCACGAGGGATCTCGCATTTCGGAGACTCCGTGACCTGTTCGTTGCGCGTGAAGACGCTGAGGCGCTCGAAGCCCTCGTTGCCGAGCGGCTCGCGCTCGGCGGCCCGAAGGATCGACCAGAGCTGCTCTACGAACGTGCACGCCTTCTACGGGGGTTCAGCGATCGTCCGGGCGCGCTCGAAGTGCTCGATGAGCTGTTGACGACCGATCCGGATCATGCGGGCGCGCTGGCCTTGGCAGCGGAGGTGCATGGCTCCCTGGGACGATGGGCCGAAGCGGTCGACTGCCTACAGCGCCTGTCCAGGTCGAGCATTCCCGACGAGCAGCGGCGCGTCGCGCACCTTGGGGCCGCAGGTTTCCTGGAAACCCAGCTTGGTGCCAAAGCCGAGGCCCTCGAGGAGCTACGCGCGGTCGAAGCGCTCGGGCTCGCCGACGCGGAAACCTGGACTCGAATCGCCGTTCTCGAAATCGCGCTGGCGCGCCCGGAAGCGGCGACCGAGGCCTATAGACGCGCCCTCGAGGCCGAGCCGGGCAGCGCGACGGCAATCTCAGGGCTCGTCGAGCTCGTCGACGCTGCGGAGGTCGACACCGCCGTCGCACGCTACGAAGCCGCCATCTGGTCGCAGATCGAGGCTGGCGAGCTCGACGCATCGCTTCTCGAAGCCTTGAGAAGCGCGGCCTCATGGCGAGGCCACGATCCGCGTGCGGCCGCCGCCCTGGCTGTACAGCGCGCGTTGCGGCTTGCGGCGCCGGCCGACGACCAAAGCATAGACCTGAGCCAGGTCTCGGTCGCCGCGCTCTGGGATCCGGAAGCCGACCCGGTGCTCCAAGAGCTGGTGCTTCGCGCGGGCCCCGCCCTCGGCAACGATCGCCTGCGCGTGAAGAAGGCCGATCCGAGCGATCCGATCGTCACCGAGCTCGAGCAGCTGTCTCAACGCTTCGGCGCCAGGACAGGCTCCGTCGAGGTCTCGGCTGAGCTCGCTTCGCTGGTCGCTCGGACAGGCCGTGACGGCGAAATCCGCTGGGTCGTCCCCCAGCGCGCGCGCGGCGGTCTCGATGCGGCGGGGCGTTTTATCGCCGGCCGACTCGCCTGGGCGGCGCCACATGGGGGGGCCCAGCTTCTCGATGGGTCGCCAGAACGAGCCGCTGGGACACTGCTCGCCGTCCTTCGTGCCTCGCGCTGCGAAGTCGAGGCAGGGGATCCATCCCTGCCCGCCGCGGATGTCAAGCTACGGCGCGCCGTGCGCAAAGCCGTGCACCAAGCGGTCGGAGGTACCAAGCTGCAGTCCTCGTCCTTGCTGGCCTACGCCCAGAGCCTGCAGCGCAGCGCGGACCGAGCTGGATTGCTGGCATGCGGAGAGATCGGCGCTGGGCTTTCGGTGCTGCTAAACCAAGAGCTGCATCCCGAAGCGCTGAGGGTGTCCTCCCGCAGCCTCGATCTTCTGCGCTTCTGGCTCGACGCCGACTCACCGCTGTGGGGAAGCCATGGCTGAGGACGACGTGTCGCGGGCCAGCCGCGAATCGGAGCCGGTGTCGTTTGACATCGATGACGACGCGATCAACGCCCTTCTCGACTCCTTCGTCGAAACCGAGGCCAGCGCTCCGGCGAAGCGGACGAGCCGTCCTGCGGATCCCTCGGACTCGGGCGCGCGCGCGGCGCAAAGGACCGTCTTCGAGCACAGGCCGCGACACGAGGCTCTCCCCTTGGTCGGCGATACGCCCGAGACGCTGAAGCGGCGCATCGCGCTCCTCGAAGCGCTCGGAGGACGCGCGGTTGGCTCGGCGCGCGCGCGACTTCTGAGCTCCGCGGGCGAGCTCTGCGAGCGACTCGGGGACTACGACGCCGCGAGGCAGCACTACACCCAGGCCCTGTCCGCCGACGCGCGCGACGTCGTCGTTCTGCGCGCGCTTCGACGGCTCTCGATCCGCGGGGGCGACTGGGGCGCCGCGGCGGACGCACTCGAAAAAGAGGCGGCGCTCGGGCTCAGCGCCGCCGATCGAGCCTCGGCGCTCAACCTGCTCGCGCGTATTCAGCTCTCAAAGCTCCACGACCCGGCAGCCGCCGAGCAGGCCGCTGCACACGCGGCCGAGCTTCGAGAGGACGACTTCGTCGCGTGCGTGCTTTTG
>CAMYJN010000335.1 GCA_947258625.1 uncultured Polyangiaceae bacterium
TCGAATCCGTGCGTCGCTCGCAGCGCGCGGAGATCGCCGCAACCGAGGCGAACATTCAGATTGCACAGCGCGGCGTCGAGGCAGCCCAGCAAGATGTTGGGGCAGCGACGGCGGAGGTCGAAACCAACGAGCTCAACCTACGCCGTCAACGCGGCCTCCTCGACGATGGTCTCGCGTCCCAACGAGAGTTCGAGCTCGCGGAGCTCGCCGCGCGGCAGAGCAGGGCCAAGCTTGCATCCGCCAATGCAAAGCTCGCAGCCTCACGCAACAAGCTCGCTCAAAGCCGCGCGGCGCTCCGACGAGTCATCGCGTCCACCGAGGCGGAGATCGAGAACGCCCAGGCGAGTTGGCGGAGCGCGGAGACCGAGGTTGCATCGACCAACGCCGCGCTGGCACGCCTCGACGTGGGTATTTCGCGCCAAAGGGCCCAGACGATCACAGCGCCGGTCGACGGAACGATCCTTCGCGTCGTCGGGCGTCTCGGCGGAGAGCAGGTCAACCGAGGCGAGGTGCTCGCCGTGCTCGTGCCCTTGACGGAAGACCGCGCGGTCGAGCTTTACGTCGACGGCAATGATGCCGCCCTGATCACGGCGGGAAGCCCCGTTCGCCTCCAGTTCGAAGGCTGGCCGGCGGTGCAGTTCTCCGGATGGCCTTCGGTCGCGGTCGGGACATTCGGCGGGCGGGTAGCCTTTGTGGATGCCAGCGACGACGGGAGAGGAGACTTTCGCATCGTCATCGTACCTGACTCGGCGGACAGCCCCTGGCCCGCGGCGAGCTATCTGCGGCAGGGCGTGCTCGCGAAAGGATGGGTCCTGCTCAAACGGGTCTCGCTCGGCTTCGAGATCTGGCGGCAGTTCAATGGCTTCCCGCCCACGACCGACCCACCGCCGATGGCAACGAGCGGTCAGGAGGCCAAATGAGCCTTGCCACGCGTTTGGGCGTGTTCATCTTGGGCTCACTTACGCCGATGTTGGCGTTTGCGAGCGAGGAGCCGGGAAGGCCGCTTCATTTCGAAGAGGTCCTGCAATCGGTGAACGCGCACGATCCGCGGATTCGCCAAGCGGTTGCGCAGCTTCGCAAGGCGGAGTCCAAGACGATGGCGGCCCGCGGCGCGTTTGATCCAAGGCTCGACGGCGACGGAAAGATCCTCACGGGTGCGTACTATGACACGCGGCGTGCCAATGTGGAGCTTCGTCAGCCCACGACGCTCTGGGGCTCGGAGATCTTCGTCGGCTATCGCGTCGGTCTCGGCATCAACGAGCGTTGGCCCACCTATCGGGATGATCAGACCCTCTCGGGCGGCGAGGTTCGTGCGGGAATCGAGGTGCCGATCTGGCGGGGTGGGCTCACCGACCCGGACCGTGCCGAGCGGACCCGCGCGATTCAACTCGAAGAAGCCGCCGACCAGGCCCTGTCCGCCGCAAAGCTCAACCTCGAGCTCGCGGCGGCGCGGACGTATTGGAACTGGGTTGGCACTGGTCAGAACAGGGAGATTGCCAAAGCCTTGCTCGACCTGGCCGAGCAGCGCGACGCTCAGCTCCGCCGTCGCCTCGCGGCCGGTTCGATCGCCTCGTTTGACGTCCTCGACAACGAGCGAATCCTGCTCGAGCGAAAGGCGTTCCTGGTCGCCGCAGAGCGTGCTTTCCAGAAGGCAACCTTCGAGCTGTCGTTGTTTCTGCGCGATTCTCAGGGCGTTCCTGTCGTCGCTGGCACCCAGCGAGTCCCCGAAAAGGTGTCGGTTGCGCCGGTCGAAGAGCTTTCCGTGGAGCGCGCGGTGGACGAAGTTCTCGCCTGCCACCCCGAGCTCGAAAAAGCGCGCGCAGAGCTCGAAGCGGCCGAGGTCGATCAAAATCTCACCCGCAACGAGCTCGCGCCAGAGCTCAAAGCGGTGTTCGCCTACTCGCGCGACCTCGGAGATCTCACCGACACCGATCTCGATTTCACGCTTCCAGGCAACGTGTTCGAGGCTGGCGTGAAGCTGTCGATGCCCTTGATCTTTCGCAAAGAGCGCGGCAGGGCCGGGGTCGCTCGGGCGGAAGTTGCCGACAAGCAGGCTCGGTTGCGCTTGGTGTCGGACCAGCTCCGCGCCAGGACCCTCGACGCGGCGTCGGCGGTCGAGGCCGCCCAGCGCAGAGCCGCGCTGACCGACGAGGTGCTCGATACGGCCGCCGAGCTGGCGGAGGGCGAGCGCCGACGATTCGAGGTTGGGTCCAGCAATCTTGTCTTCGTCAACCTGCGCGAGCAGCAGGCGGCCATGGCCCAGATGCGTTATGTCGAAGCGGTGGCGCTGGCCGAGATTGAGCGAACGCGCTGGGAAACGACCACTCGGGTCCAGTGCGGCGAGGCTTCTCCGTAACTCAGCGCCGCAGGTTAGCCCCCCAAGGGCTTGCCGAAGTCGACGGAAGGCCTAAGAGCTTGGTTCGAAAGGAGTCCGCCATGGATCTCAATACCGGCATCTCATCGGAGCACCGCGAAAAGCTGGCAGGCGAGCTATCGAGGCTCCTGGCCGATAGCTACACCCTGTATCTCAAGACGCACAACTTTCACTGGAACGTCACGGGGCCGATGTTTCAAACGCTTCATTCCATGTTCGAGCTGCAGTACACCGAGCTCGCGATGGCCGTCGACGCGGTCGCCGAGCGCATCCGAGCCCTCGGCCTGCCTGCACCGGGGAGCTATGCCGCGTTTGGAAGGCTTGCGAGCGTTCCGGACACCGATGGGGTTCCGAAGGCGCTCGAAATGGTCAAGCTGCTCGTCGAAGCGCACGAGACCGTGATCCGCACCGCACGCGAAGTCGTGCGGGCCGCCGAAGAGGCTGGCGACCAGGCCACCGCCGACCTAGGGACGCAGCGCCTCCAGCTCCACGAAAAGACCGCCTGGATGCTCCGAAGCCTGCTCGAGGACTGAGTCATTGGTTCGGTCGAGATTTGGCAAACCGCGCCCCAGGCCTTAGGGGAGGGGCATGGCGAAAGGCGTACGCGACGTGATCCGGCGGGCTGCGAAGGGCAGCTCCTGGTCACACTTCATGGATTACGCCTCACCCGCCTTGTTCGAAGTCATGCCCCTGCGGGCGCTGCTCGCACAGGGCAAAGAGTTCGTCTCCAACGGCTCGGACGCACGACGCTACGCGCAAGTGCGTGACGCCATCGCATCTTCTCTGCACGCGCGTGGCCTCGAAGTCGACCTCGGGCCACAGGATGACGGCGCGGAAAGCCTCTCGCCCCTGAGCCTCTCCGAGCCGCTGCGGCGCGAAACCGGCCATCGAATTCTCGAAATCTACTTTGCGCAGATTTTTGCCGGCCGCGACACGATCCTCGACCTTCGGGCGGATTCGTTCTCGACGTCGGAAGGATCGACTCTTCGTTGGGGACCCAAGGCGTTTTACGTTCAATGGCAGCCCGATTTTCTAACGGGGCTTCGCGACCTCTACGCTGGCTTCTACCTCGATGAGGAGCGGCGCTTTGAATCGGGCCTGCATCAGCTGGGGCTGCAAGACTCCGGAGATGCGCTTCTGAGCCATCTCGGCAGCGGCGACCAGCGCAGCGTTCGATTCGAGACGAGCGCGTTTCACACCAGCTTTCACGACACATTCTTGGCCTGCCGCGATCGAGGCGTTGCGCTCCATCGAAATTTCCTGGCCCTCGGGATCTATTTGGTGTGTCTATACGACGTGCTCGAGTCACTCGACCTCGAGTTTGACGTGCGCGGCGCGTTCGAGCGGGCTTGCGGGGACAGCTAACAGGCCATGATTGAGGAACAAAACACACCTCGAAGGCTGCTGCTCACAGGCGCCACCGGTTTCGTCGGCCGACATCTCGATGCGGCGCTCACAGAGACGAGCTGGGACGTCGTTCGTGCGACTAGAAACCCCAAACTGGCGTCGCAGCCGGGCTGGGTCTACCTCGATGTGGCGGACCCGAGCTCGATCGACCCCGCCATCGCGGGCTGCGCCGCCGCCGTCTACCTCATTCACTCGATCGACGACTCGAAGGACTACCCTGCACGCGAGGCTCG
>CAMYJN010000336.1 GCA_947258625.1 uncultured Polyangiaceae bacterium
GCTCCATCGCGGCTGACCCGCGAAATCGGAGGTCATCGACCCGCTTTGGTCGACCAGGAACATGACGTTCGGAATGCTTCGTGTGGGCGTGATCGTGACCGACTGGCAGGCATTGCCGCCACCGGTGTTTCCGGTGCCGCCGGTACCCATGTTGGGGATGCATCGGCCGCGCGCGTTACAGGTCGAGTTCGCGTCGCAACCCTGGTTGGCCGTGCACTGCGCAACACATTTCGCATTCTCGCAGAAGCTCGCCTCGCACTGCGAATCCGAGGTGCAGGCCTTGTCACAGTCATCCGGGCGAGGATCCAGCGTCGAGCAATCCAGCATCACGCCACCGGTGCCACCACCGCCACGGGGTCCATCCGAGCCGTTGCCGCCGCAAGCGATCACCGCCAGACCACCCAAGCCCACGAACACAAACGAAAGCCAATTCCGCATTACCAAATCTCCAACATTAAAAAGCCAACTATGTCAACATTCTACAATGACTCTGTAGCAACTGCAAATCAGGCCAACGGATCGCGACCGGTGATTCGCTAATGATTCCAAATCGTTAGATTCAGAAACGGTTGTCGCGCCCCGGCGATCTGCCTGCAGCGGCATGGCCATGGCCCGGAAAACCGTCTCCGGGCGCGCACGATAGTCGAATTCCGCTTCTCGAGGCCAGCTCGCTGAGCCTTTTTTCTTCTAGGAAAGGGGTCGGAAACCTGTTGGAAACAACGGCGGGCCACAGATCCGGCTATGAGCTCTTGGGTACGGCAAATCACCGGCCCGGAGTCAACCCCGTGGTCCACCGCCGAGTCAGCTCGCTGGTGCCCCGGCGACGCGAACATCATTAGGAGTAGTGACGATGAGCATCATCAAGGCTGAATACATCTGGATCGACGGCACGGAGCCAACTCCGCTTCTTCGCTCGAAGACTCGAATGCTGGAGGCGAGCCTGATCGAGAAGGTTCTCGGCGCAATCACCGGCGTTGCCGCCCTGCCGCACTGGGGTTTCGACGGGTCCAGCACCAACCAGGCGACCGGCGATGATTCCGACTGCCAGCTGTTCCCGGTGTTCGCGTGTCGCGACCCACTCCGAGGCGGCGACAATATCCTCGTGCTCTGCGAGGTCGTGACCCACGGCGGAACACCGCACCCGACCAATACCCGACGCGCCGCACAGGACACCGAGAAACGCCTCAAAGATCTCGATTGCTGGTACGGCATGGAGCAGGAATACACGATGATGAAGGACGGCTACCCGCTCGGTTTTCCCGAGGGTGGCTACCCCGGGCCCCAGGGTCCGTACTACTGCGGCGTTGGAGCCGAGTACGTGTTCGGCCGTGAAATCGTCGAAGAGCACATGGACGCGTGCATCAAGGCCGGCCTGAAAATCTCAGGCATCAACGCCGAGGTCATGCCCGGCCAGTGGGAGTTCCAAATCGGACCCGCGGGCATCACCGAGGTCGGCGACCACATGTACATGGCGCGTTACCTGCTCGGCCGCATCGCGGAGACCTTCGGCGTGGACATCTCCTACGACGCGAAGCCTGCCAAGGGCGACTGGAACGGCGCGGGCTGCCACACCAACTTCAGCACGAAGGCGATGCGTGAAGACGGGGGCTTGAAGATCATTCACGAGTACTGCGAGAAGCTCGGTCAGCCGGAGCGTATCGCGCTGCATCTGAAGCACTACGGTGCTGGCCTCGAAGAGCGTCTCACAGGCGCACACGAAACCGCGTCGTTCAGGGAGTTCAAGTACGGCGTGTCCGACCGTGGCGCTTCGATTCGAATCCCCATGGCGACCGATCTCGACGGCAAGGGTTACCTCGAAGACCGTCGTCCTTGCGCGAACATCGACCCTTACGTGGTCTCGCGCCTGATGGCAGAGGTCGCTGAGTAAAGCGCTGACGCTTGATCAGAACGACGCCGCGTTCTTCGGAGCGCGGCGTTTTTCGTTAAACCGTCAGGACAGCCGCGCCTCGAATTCCATCATGCTGAAGGCGCGCGAGCGCTTCGTTAGCGTTCTCGAGTGGAAAGGTCTCGACATAGGTGTGTACGGGAACCGCTGCGGCCTCTTGGAGAAACGCGAGCCCGTCCGCCCGGGTGTTGTTGGCTACGCTGCGAACCACGCGCTCGTGATAGAGAAGCTCGTACGGGAGCTCTGGAATTGCGCTCATGTGAATGCCGCCAAGCACCAGGGTGCCGCCCTTGTCGAGATGCGAGAGCGCCGCGGGTACGATTTCACCGGCGGGGGCGAAGATGATGCCGGCGTCGAGCGCGACCGGGGGCTGGTCCATCGTGCCGCCCGTCCAGACAGCGCCAAGCTCTTCAGCAAGAGACTGATGCTTCTCGCGGTCGCGGGTGCAGACGTAGACCTCGGCTCCGCGCGCTCTCGCGATCTGGATCGCGACATGACCGGCGGCGCCGAATCCGTAGAGCCCGAGGCGGGCGCCCGACCAAGCGTCGATGCCCGTCTTCGAAAGACAGCGGTAGCCGATAATGCCGGCGCAAAGGAGGGGCGCCGCTTGCAGGTCCGAAAAGCCCTCCGGGAGTGGATAGGTGAAGCTCGCAGGCGCCACCAGGTATTCCGCAAATCCTCCCTGAACGGTCCAACCGGTGAAATCAGGGGAGTCGCAGAGGTTCTCGCGTTGGCTGTTACAAAAGGAGCAGCAGCCGCAGGTGCGGTGAAGCCAGGCAACGCCGACGCGCGCACCGATTTGGCGATCGGTCACAGACGCGCCGAGCGATTCGATCGTACCGACGACCTGGTGGCCCGGGATGATCGGGGTGCGCCGTACTTCGAGATCGCCTTCGACGACGTGGAGATCGGTTCGACAGACACCGCAGGCCCTCACTTTGATGAGAACCTCGTCGGCGGCTGGTTCGGGAACGGCGACATCGCCGAAACGCAGAGGATGCGTCTCGATTGGAGCGGGCTTGTTGAGAAGAACGGCATGCATTTCGTCTGACCTTACCACCACCGAAACGCGGAGCCGCAAAGCGCGCGCAAATCTTGCGCGAAGTCCTCCTCGACGATAGGCGACAAGAATTGCACTGAATCGACCGTTCCGATATACGCCTAGACCAAGGTGGCGCGTGTAGCTCAGCAAACTTGGGATGCTCCGGACGTTGGCAGAGAGAGCCGGATTTCCCTCAAGAGCGGTGGCGCCCAGCTCGCAGCGACCGGCAAGCCTAGAGGACTGATTCCAAAGCTCGCGTACCGCGCCGACGGCTTCCTGGTCTCTCAGATCAGCAAACTTCAGCCATCGGATCTCAAAGAACCGCCGGAGCTCGTGCACGACCTCACCGCGTTTGCCTCGAGCGATGACTACAGGACGTACCGCCATCGCCCGCGCGATCTTTTCCCGACTCCGGGGCGAATCGCCATCCGGAAACGCTGGCTGGCGCCGCAGCGGGTCGGCTACGCGGAATGGAGTTGGCTCAGCGCCCACCCGTTGGTTTTCAAGGACATCAAACACGAGTATCGGAGTCACCGAGACAACCAGACGGCACTGCTCCGAACGCTAAATCTGCGTATCAAGGGGAAGCCGATGGCAATCCTCGTAAACGGCTTCTCGTCCGGCCACCATCTGATGGAACGCGTCGCCTGGCCGATGCGGGAGTTCTTTCGCCAAGGGATTGGCGTTTCGCTCTTTGCGCTTCCGTTCCATGGGCGCCGCGGACACTCGTTTCCACCCGAGTGGCCGCAGCAAGATACGGCCTTCACCATCGAAGGCTTCCGTCAGGCCATCTGGGACTTGCAAATCGCGATTCGGGCCATGCGAGACGCAGGCGCAAGCCACGTCGGTGTCGTTGGCATGAGCCTCGGCGGCTACACCGCGTCTCTGCTGGCTACGGTCACCTCGAACGTCGACTTCGTGCTCGCCTACATTCCGATCTGCAGCGTACCCGACGTCATGCACGACAACGACTTGGTGCCGGGCACCGGCGACATTCAGCGGACGCTCTACGAAGGCTACCGCGAGCAGCTCGTTCCCATCACACCGGTCTGCCG
>CAMYJN010000337.1 GCA_947258625.1 uncultured Polyangiaceae bacterium
CACCCAGGCGCTTGCGGCGGAGGGCCTGCCCCCGGAAGCTGTCACACTTCTGCCTACCACCGATCGACAAGCGACTTTGGTGATGATCGGTCTTGATGGTATCCTGGACATGGTCATTCCAAGAGGTGGAGAAGGATTGATTCGGTTCGTCGCCGAGCACGCAAGAGTCCCGGTCATTCAGCACTACAAAGGTGTGTGTCACGTCTTTGTCGACGGCAGCGCCGACCCGGAAATGGCCCTCGAGATCGCCCTCAACGCCAAAGTCCAGCGTCCGGGCGTCTGCAACGCGATGGAGACGCTTCTGGTCGATGCGGCGCTAGCGCCCACGTTTCTGCCGAAGCTTGGCGCCGCGATGGGCGCGAAAGGCGTCGAGATCCGCGCCGACCATCGGGCTGCGGCGCACCTCAACGGGGTGAAGCCGGTGAGCGAAGCCGACTGGGACACCGAATACCTCGACTTGATTCTCAACGTAGGTGTCGTCGATGGCATCGACGCTGCAATCGCGCACGTCGCGAAACACGGCTCGAATCACACCGAGGCGATCGTCACCAAAGACGCCGCCCATGCCGATCGCTGGCTGCGGGAAGTCGATGCGAGCCTGGTTCTCGTCAATGCGTCGACCCGTTTCAACGATGGATTTGCGCTCGGCCTGGGCGCCGAAATCGGAATTTCGACAACAAAGCTGCACGCGTATGGTCCAATGGGCCTGGCGGAGCTCTGCACTCTCAAATGGGTTGGCCAAGGAGAGGGCCAGGTCCGGCAGTAAAGGAGGAGGCTAGTTGGCCAAACAAGCAGAAGGCGCAAAACTGGAGACGAACCCGAGCTCCCCTACGAGCAACGATCAGCTAGTCGGCCGAGAGCTGGCTCTCAAGGTCGCCGAGGCAGGGCTCGATAAAAAAGCAGGGAAGATCGAAATCATCGATGTCCAAGGCAAGGTCGACTACACCGACTACGTCGTGGTGATGAGCGGGCGAAGCGACCGCCAGGTCGCCGCGATTGCCCGCGGCATCGAAGAGGACCTCAAGCACAAGTACGGTTCGCGCTGCTCGGGCATCGAAGGCCTGCCGCAGGGCAACTGGGTGCTTCTCGATTTCGGTGATGTGGTCGTGCACATCTTCCATCAGGACATGCGCGGCTACTACGACCTCGAGGGGCTCTGGCTCGACGCCGATCGAGTGGAGTTCGAAGGCCAGCGGGCCGACGAGGGTTTCAACTTCCCATAGATCTTCGCGTCGTGCGCGTACGAATCATCGCCGTTGGAAAGGCCAAGGACCGCGATCTGCGGTCACTGCTGGGTGACTACTACGCGCGCATTGGGCGGTACGCCAAGCTCGAAGAGATCGAGATCAAGGACGGCAAGGTCGACGAAGTCGCAGAGCGGCTGGCGCGAAGCATTCCGGATCGGTCGCGCGTCGTCGCGCTCGAAGTCGACGGCCGCTCTTTGAGCAGCAGGGGCCTTTCGGCCTGGTTAGAGCGCGCCGAAACCGATTCGGTGCAGAGCGTGGTGTTTTTGATCGGCGGCGCGTATGGGCTTCCGCCGGAGATTTCAAAAAAGGCCGACCTGCGCCTGTCGCTCTCGGCGATGACCCTCCCGCACCGACTCGCGCGATTGTTTCTAGCGGAGCAGATCTATCGGGGGTTTTCGATTTTGCGTGGAGAGCCGTACGACCACTAGGTGTCAGCGACAGCGGCAGCGACAGTGCCAGTGCCAGTGTCAGTGCCGGTGTCAGTGCCAGTGTCCGTGCCAGTGTCAGTGTCCGTGCCAGTGTCAGCGTGCGTGTGATGTGACTTGGTCATCGCGATCTCCTTTTGGCCCGTGAGCGGGGTCGGGCTTCGCCCTTCTGGGGAACCTAGGCGCTCGCGTGGAGCCGGCGGCCCAAGCACCAAGTGATGGCACAAACCTCGTCGAGCCTCTCGTCGAGGCGGTTCGCCCTGTGGGCTTCGATGTAGCCCCAGTCACTTGCGACGTTTAGGGCGGCGCGCACCTCTTTTGCGGACCCGCAAGCGGTCGAGAATCGAGCTCTCGCGTTCCCAGCGTCATTCCCCCGCGCCTCCGCGATATTGAGGACCACACTCTGTGCCGCCCTCTTGAGTTGATCGGCCAGCGACTTGTCATGCTCGCGAATCGCGTGCAGAAGCGGAACCAGCTCTCGCACCACGCCTCGTGCTCTGTCGTAAACATTCATCTTCATCATCAGCGACTCCTTGATTTGGGTTTGGGCTCTCACCCCAAGTGCGAGCCCAAACCCAAACCAAGGACAAAGCGATCGCAAAGCCTGAGTGCGCCAGCGCCAGCGCCAGCGGCAGCGCCAGCGCCAGCGCCGGTGCCAGTGCCAGTGCCAGGGCCAGCGCCAGTGCCAGTGCCAGTGTCAGTGTCAGCGCCAGTGTCCGTGCCAGTGCCAGTGCCCGCGCAATCCCCCCGTTGAGGCAACGACCCGTAGCAACGGCCGACAAACCCTCATGCGCGATCTTCTCGACGGCCTGCTCACCCTTCTTGCGCCGCGCCGATGTCCGGGGTGCGACGAAGCGACCGAAGGCGCCGAGGTCTTTTGCGCCGCATGTTCGGCCCTCATCCAACGTACATCCGAGCCAAGCGCCGTCTTCGAGTATGGCGGTCCGGTGGCGGATGCGATTCAGCGATTCAAGTACGACGGGCGCAGCGAGCTTGGTGCCGCGCTCGGGTCGGTGATGGCGGCTGACGCGCATCCTTGGGCGGGCAAGGTCGATGCCGTCGTCCCGGTCCCACTTCACTGGCGACGGCGCCGCTCGCGCGGGTACGATCAGGCCGCCCTTCTTGCGAAGCCGGTGGCACGGTCGCTCGCAGTCCCGGTGATGCTCCGAGGCCTTCGGCGCGTACGAAACACGCCGAGCCAGGTCGACCTACCGCACCGCGAGCGGCAGCAGAACATCGCCGGCGCCTTTGCACCTAGGCGCTTGCATGGCCTGGCGCGAGTGCTTCTGATCGACGACGTGAGGACCACTGGGGCGACGCTCCGTGCTGCGTCGGAGGCCCTCCGAGCCGGCGGCGTCTCCGAGGTGTACACCTTCGTGCTGGCCGCTCGCGTTCTCGGCCAGGGCGCCTAAACTAGCGGCGTGCGGTCTCTCCTCGTTGCCTGTGCGGTCATGATCGGATGCGCGAAGCCCGAGCCAGTTCAAGATCCCTTGGACTACCTCCAGATCGGCGTCGACCCACGAGAAGAAGCCATCGCGGTCATCGAAGACCTCCGCCGGCATGGCTACACCATCGGCCGGCGGATCGAGGAGCCCGGCTACGTGGCCTTCGACGCGGTGAACGGCCCGTACTCCACCGTCCGTGTGGTGACAACGCGCGGACCCTCCCTGTCGCTTCAAGTGCCTGATGTGCGTTGGCCCGAGCGGCAATGGGTCAAGCTCGCGCCCGACCCGCGTCCGGATTTCGACCGGGATGGGCGGCACGACGTCGTCGTGGCGATTCGAGAGCCAGAGCGGACGTGCCTAGCTTGGGTCCAGGTGAACCTCGACGGCTTTGTCGCGGAGGTGTTTCGCTCGAACCGCGAATGGGGTGACTCGCCGTGCGTCATCGAGGTCGACCCGAGCTGGCCACGGCTTCTTGTCGAGGTGTCGGTTCCCGGCGCGACCTCGCCCGACGCCCGCGTCCGCGTTCCGGTTCGGGCGACTGCGCGAAGTTGGGCGCTCGACGACTCGCCCTCGGCCGTTGTGCATTGGGATCGCCAAATCGAACAGCGCGAGCAGGCTCTCGAAGAAGCGACAACGCGAGGCGATGCGCTCTCGTACGGCCGGCTCGCGGCCGAGCTCGATTGGCTCGAACAGCTTCGCAAAGCCAAGGAGCCCGTGCTAGAGCCGGCAGGCGATGGCGAAGAAGCGCGTTGATAAGGGGGTTCCAGGAATGGAGCTCCTGGTGTGCCGCAACCCGATGGCCGCCAAACGCTACGACATCGAAGAGCGGCTCGAGGCCGGCATGGTGCTCTTTGGCACCGAGGTGAAGAGCATGCGCGCGC
>CAMYJN010000338.1 GCA_947258625.1 uncultured Polyangiaceae bacterium
GCCGCGCCTTCGAGGTGTGCTTGCCGCAAGACCGCCTCGATGCGCCGCTGGTTGCCGCCCCAGTCGAGTGGCGTCTGATTCAACGACGCGGTCGCGACCTTGATCGGGATCATGCCTCATCTCTAGCACCGCTCCGGACCTGCGAGTCCGTTTGAGGATTGACCAGCCGGGGGAGGCGGCGTATGATGATTTCCTAGATCGTCATCTTCTGCTATATTGAGTAATGTATGGCCTTTCAGCAAGACCCCCCAAGCCTTGGAAATCAATACGATTCTGACTCGCTTCTCCGCGAGTACCTGGAGCGAACCTTCCCAGCCGAGCTTCTCGAACGG
Organism: uncultured Polyangiaceae bacterium; assembly: GCA_947258625.1. Classification (GTDB taxonomy): domain Bacteria; phylum Myxococcota_A; class Polyangia; order Polyangiales; family Houyiibacteriaceae; genus SG8-38. The sequence goes on from CAMYJN010000338.1 coordinate 333, forward strand.
TTCGAGCCAGAGTACCGCGAGCTCGGCGCGCTCAACGGCGGCGAGCTCTATCGATTGTCCTTGGCCGATCTCGAAAACGAACCGGTTCACAGGGTTTGGGATGCCTGGGGCAATCGGGTCGACGAGGTCGAGGTCACCGAGGTCTGGAAGCGGGCGCAGGTCCTCTGCGCCGAACACGGCCTGGTGGCCGCTGGCTATGACGCGGAGCTCGGACCGTACGCGCGCGTCCACCAGCACATCTTGAACTATGTCGCGCAGGCCTCGCTCGACACCTACAGTTGCCCGTTGGCGATGACCGACGGCGCAGCGCGCACGCTGCTCGATTCGGGAAACCAGGCGCTCATCGATCACGCGCTCCCGCGGCTCCTGTCGCGCGACCCGGATACGATGTGGACGTCCGGTCAATGGATGACCGAGCGCATCGGCGGCTCCGATGTCGGGCAAACCGAAACAATTGCGCGGCGCGACGGCGATCGCTGGCGCCTCTACGGCACCAAATGGTTCACCTCGGCGACGACGGCCGACATGGCGCTCACCCTGGCGCGGCCGGAAGGAAACCCACCGGGCGGTCGCGGCTTGGCGATGTTCTACCTCGAGCTTCGCGACGAAAACGGGAAGCTCCAGAACCTCCAGATCAATCGGCTCAAAGACAAGTTCGGGACGCGCAAGCTCCCGACCGCGGAGCTCACGCTCGACGGAGTCGAGGCGATCCCGGTCGCCGGGCTCGAAAGCGGAGTTCGCAACATCACGCCGATGTTGAACGTCACACGTACCTGGAACGCGGTCGCGGCGGTTCTCGGCATGCAGCGGGCCGTTGCGCTGACCCGCGACTACGCGAACAAGCGTGAGGCGTTTGGCGCTTCCCTCATCGATAAGCCACTTCACGTCGACACCATGGCGGACATGATCGCCGAGACGCAGGGTGCGTTCCTACTCGCGTTTCGTGTCGTCGAGCTCCTCGGCCGCATCGAGTCCGGCGACGCGAGCAAAGCCGAGCAACTTTTGAGCCGCCTGCTCACGCCCATCGGAAAGCTCACGACCGGAAAACAAGCCGTTGCCGTCGCTTCCGAGGCGCTCGAATCCTTTGGCGGCGCCGGCTACGTTAACGACACCGGGCTCCCGAAGCTCCTCGCCGACGCGCAGGTGCTTCCGATCTGGGAAGGGACGACCAATGTCCTCTCGCTCGATACCCTTCGCGCGCTCCAACAAGATGGTGTTTGGGACGCGTACGTCGGCGAGATTCACGACCGACTCGAAGCGACCACCAATCCGCGCTTGCAGGCCGCCGTGGAACGCAGTCACGCTGCCGTTCAGCATGCAGGCCGCTGGCTCGCCGCAACGCTGTCGGAACGCGACCTGCTCGAAGCTGGCGCCCGGCGCTTTGCGATGACTCTGGGTCGCGCGACCGAGCTTGCGCTGCTCGGCCACCATGCGCAGTGGTGTCTCGATCGAGGGAAGGGCGAGCGCGCCTTGGCAGCGGCTCGTCGCTTCGCCCGGAGCCGCATCGACCTCATCGAGGACGATGACTTCATGAGCGAGAGCCGGTCGCTGGTCGATTGAACGCGTCGCCAGCGGAACCTAGCGGCCTGGGAAGATCGGGCTGTTGAGCGGCGTCGGCAAACCGCTGGACACCGTCCGGGGGCGCCCGGCGCTGCGGCTGTCGTCACGCAGGCCCTTGCTGATGAAGAGCTCGATCAGCCGGACGTCCTCTTGGGCGTTTTGGCCAAGCATTTGAAATCAATGGGCCTTAACCGCGGTAAGGGCTTGGCTCATCCATGTAGACCGCCAGGTATCCCTTGAGCAGGGTCTTCATCTCGATGATGATTCGATTCCTCAATTCGGGGTCGTCCTCGGACAGCGCCCAGTCCTGCAAAGCATTCGCCGCTTGGATGGCTGCCCGCGTGACCAGCTGAATTCGATCCGCCGGAATCAATTTCTGCAGGGCAGGGTGAAACGCGAGCATGGCGGCCACGCGTTCGTTCGACTCGTCGGTGATCGCCCGGAACTCCGGAGTCGGACGAATGCTGAGAAGCAACTGGAGATAGCCGGGCTGCGCGGCGAACCCCTCGATCGTCGCGTCGATGGCCCGATCGATCGCCTGATCCCAGGGGAGAACGCCGAAATCCTCGGCGATCAGGCTCTCGGTCTTCAAATCGACTTCCTCCATCACGCGCCGCGCAAGCTCGGCGAGCACGGCGAGCTTGTTCGGGAAGTACTGGTACACCGAGCCAATCGGCACGCCTGCCTTCTCCGCGATCGCTGCGGTCGTGATCTTATCTACCGGCGTATCGCCGAGAAGGTCAGAGGTCGCGTCCAGGATTCGCTCCACGCGGTCCCGCGAGCGTTCCTGACTGGGCTTCCGGCGTGGCGTGAGCTGATCGGTCCTTTTGTGCGCCATCGGTCTAGAGCCCCTGGGGCCGGAATTAGCGGAAAAACCAGGGAATGACCAGACCCTGAGCATTTTCGCACCTAGATCGGGGCGACGATCGCGCGCTACACTGGGATTTCACCGATTCCCTTCTATGAGCTCTCCTTCCACGACCAACGGACATCCGTCGACCGGCGCCTCGACGGCAGAACCGAAGCCGGCATCGACCGGCATCGATCTCGATGCGCCGGAGCAGTACCTCAACCGAGAGCTGACTTGGCTCGAATTCGTCAAGCGAGTCCTTCACGAAGCCGACGACAGTCGAACTCCGTTGCTCGAGCGTGTGAAGTTCATCGCGATCACCGGTTCGATTCTCGACGAGTTCTTCATGAAGCGCATCGGCGGCCTGAAGCAGCAGGTGGCAGCGGGCGTTCACAAACTCACCGTAGACGGCCGCACCCCGACTCAACAGATCAAGGAATCGCATGAGATCATCCGCGCCCTGACCACCGAGCAACAGGGTCTGTGGGTCGGGCTTCAGGAGAAGCTTGGTGAGATCGGCGTGAAGGTCGCGTCCTATGAGTCCCTCTCTGACGGCGATCGAAGCTGGCTTCGAGACGACTACCTGGAGAACATCTTCCCACTGGTCACGCCTCAGGCGATGGACCCGGCGCACCCGTTTCCGTTCGTGTCGAATCTCTCGCTGAACTTGTTGGTTTCGCTTCACTACCCGAACGACCCGACGCCCTTGATGGCGCGCGTGAAGGTGCCGCTCGGCTCCGGCGTTCCGCGGTTCATTCAAGTGCGCGATTCGATGACCTTCGTTGCGCTCGAAGAGATCATGGCCAACAACCTCGACCTTCTGTTTCCCGGAATGGTCATCGAACGCACCGAGCTATTCCGGGTCACCCGCAACGCCGACGTCGAAAGCGACGAAGACAAGGCGGACGACTTGCTGGCGCTGATCGAATCGGAGCTCCAAGAGCGAAAATTCGCCCCGATCGTTCGCATCCAAATCGCCCGCGGCATGGACTCGACGCACCGCGGCCGCTTGGCGGCAGAGCTCGGGCTCGACGAGCAGGCCGACGTCTTCGAGGTGGACGGCTTCCTCGGGATAGGCGATTTGTTCCAGCTCGCCGTCCTCGATATCCCTGAGCACCGGGACCCCGACCACCGGCCGGTAGACCCGGCGAGCCTCGTTGGTCGAAGCAACATTTTTCACGCCATCCGAGAGCAGGGCGCTCTCCTTCTGCACCATCCCTACGAGGCGTTTGGAACGTC
>CAMYJN010000339.1 GCA_947258625.1 uncultured Polyangiaceae bacterium
AGGTGTCTTGACAGGCTTAGAGCCAGGGGTAACCTCCGCCAGCCCTGGAAAAAGCAACGGATCACGCGCGAGGGAGTTTATGAGCGATGTGATGATCGATGCGCGGGACTTGACCAAGCTATACGGTACGGTCGCCGCGCTACGGAACGCCAGTTTTCAAGTGAATCGCGGAGAGGTCGTCGGTTTCCTAGGACCCAATGGAGCCGGGAAAACCACCACGATGAAGATCCTGACCTGCTTCATCGCGCCTTCCGGAGGAACCGCCCAAGTGGGCGGCGCCGACATCTTCGAGGACCCCATCGCGGTCCGAGAGCTCATCGGCTATCTGCCCGAGAACACGCCGCTCTACACCGAGATGTTGGTGCTCGAGTATCTGCAGTTCGTGGGAAAGATGCGTGGGCTTCGCGGTGCCGGTCTGGAGGCGAGGCTTCGCCGAGTCGTCGAGGAAACCAGCCTCGGCGACGTCATCGGCAAGAGCATCGGCGAGCTTTCGAAGGGCTTTCGTCAGCGTGTCGGTCTTGCACAGGCACTGATTCACGAGCCGCCGGTGCTGATCCTCGATGAGCCGATGAGCGGCCTCGACCCGAACCAGGCCTCCGAGATTCGTGAGCTGATTCGGGAGATCGGTCGCGAGCGCACGATCATTCTCTCGACGCACAATCTCGCGGAGGTTCGCGTGACCTGCGGGCGTGTGCTGATCATCTCGCAGGGCCAGCTCGTGGCTGACGACACACCCGATGAGCTCGCCGCGCGAGCCGGGAAACCCCGATTCATCGCGACGCTGAAGCAAAACGGTCACAGCGCCAGCGAAATCCGTGAAGTGTTTTCGGTCATCGGCGATGCGCAGAGCGTGAAGGAGCGAACTGGTGCTGCGCCCGGAGAGCTCCTGGTCGAAGTCGTCCCCAAGGGGAATCAAGACCTCCGCGCCGAAATCTTTCAGGCGGCGGTGTCCGCCAAGCTCGTGCTCCTCGGCCTCGAGCAGCGCGGCGAAAATCTCGAAGACATCTTTCGACAGCTCACCACGGGCAACGGAGGAGCCTCATCATGAGATCGGTTCTCACCATCGCCGGACGTCAGTTCCGAAGCTACTTCAACGGCCCCGTGGCCTACATCGTCATATGTATCATCTTGTTGACGCTTGGTTTCTTCTTCTGGAAGACCTTCTTTCTCTTCGGTCGAGCGAGCGCGCGAGAGATGTTTCGCTGGCTCGGCTTGATTCTGGTCTTCTCTCTCCCTGCACTCACGATGGGCCTCCTCGCAGAAGAGAAGCGGACTGGTACGATCGAGCTGCTCATCACCATGCCGGTAACCGAGGCGCAGGTGATCGTCGGGAAGTTCCTCGGCGTTTTGGGTCTCTATGTCGTTCTCCTCGCGCTGACGTTTAGCTACCCGCTGAGCGTCTCCACGCTCGGCGACCTCGACTGGGGCCCGGTTTGGAGCGGCTACCTCGGCCTGCTGCTGCAGGGCTCGGCGGTGCTTGCCATCGGCTTGATGGCCTCGAGTTGGACGAGCAATCAACTGATCGCGCTCTTCGTCGCGCTCACCTTGAGCGTCTTCTTCTGGGTGCTCGACAAGTTCTTGGCGCTGCTCCCGACGAACGCTGCATCGGCCTTGCAGTGGCTTTCGTTCGACTATCATTTCCAAAGCATGGCGCGCGGTGTGATCGACCTGCGTGACGTTCTTTTCTTTGCTTCCGTAATCGTATTCGCGCTGGCCGTCGCGTTTCGGGCACTCGAAGCCCGGCGGTGGAGCTGAACGATGTCATCGAATGTTCAAAAACGCGCCGCTAGCGAATCGCTGATTTTTCTTCTGATCGTGGGCGGTATCCTGATCTTGCTCAACGTGCTTGCCGCGTACTTCCCGTCCCCCCGGATCGACCTCACGCATAACCAGCTCTTTTCCTTGGCAGAGGGGTCCGAGCGGCTCGCCTCGAGCCTGGACGATCGCCTCGAGGTCACGGCCTACTTCACCGAGAACCTCCCGCCTCCGTTCAACGCCACCGAACGGCAGGTGCGCGACTTGCTCGCGGAGTACTCGGCCGCGTCGAACGGCCAAATCATCGTGCGCTTCGTCAATCCAGACGACGAGGCCGAGCAGGAGGCCGCGCGCGCCGACGGGGTGCAACGGGTCGCCCATCAGAAGATCGAAGAAGACCAGGTCGCCGTCGTCGAAGGTTATCGCGGCATGGTCCTCCGCTACCTCGACCAGACTCGCGCGATTCCGGTCATTCAGGACACCACCGGGCTCGAATACATCATCACCTCGGCGATCAAGGAGCTGGTCGGCGAGCGCAAGCCTATCGGAGTCGTCGGCGGTCACGGCGGCCCGAGCCTCGAGCAAGGGCTCACGAGCCTCAGGTCGGTGCTCTCGCTCTATGAAGTCCGAGAGGTCGACGCCACGCAGGAGATCGACCCCGGGATTGCGGCGCTCTTGGTCATCGGGCCCCAGGAACCGTTCAGCGATCAGGAGCTTAGGCGCATCGATCAATACGTGATGCGTGGCGGCTCACTTGGCGTATTCGGAGGCGCGATGGCGGTCGACCTCGCGGGTCAAGCTGGACCCGCGGCTCGAGCCTTGAGCTTGCGCATGGATGGCCTGCTCGGCGCCTGGGGTGTTCGCCTCAGCTCGAAGCTCGTGGCCGATGCACAGTGCAGCCGCGCGCCGATGGCCGGACCGTTGGGCCTGCAAGTGCTCGTGCCGTACCCGCCAATCCCCGTTCTCCAACTCCAAGAAGCGCAGCGGGAGCACCCGGTGATGTTCCGGCTAGCCTCGCCCATGCTTCCATTCGTTGCTCCGCTGGAGCTCGGCGAGGCGCCCGCGAACACGAAGCTCACCGTGCTCGCAAGCTCATCGCAAGACTCCTGGGCGATGTCCGGAGACACGATTTCACTCGCACCACGCAATCCAAGAGACTGGCAGATGAGCACGGACGCCGGCCCCTTCGATCTCATGGTCGCGGTCGAGGGCAAGTTGCCTTCTGCGTTTGCGGCCCCGATCAACGAAGACGATGCCAACGCCATCCCCGTCCCACCAGTTGCCGAAAAAGACGTCCGCGTTCTGGTCGTCGGCACCGGCTCGTTTCTCGAAGACGCCTTCATGCCGCCGCGTCCACAGCAAGGCGAGGTGCAGATGAACGCCGCGCTGGCCTTGGCACTGAACGCGATCGATTGGCTCGCTGCCGATTCGGACTTGATTGCGATTCGCGCGAAGACGACCGAAGAGCCCGCGCTCGACATTCCGGATTCGGTGCTCGTCGCGGAAAGCACCGCGCTTCAGGCCGCTGAGCAGGGCGACGAAGGCGGCGTCGAGGCCGCACTTGCCGAGCGCAGGGCGGCGATCGAGTCCTGGGATGCCAAGAAGCTCGGCTATCGCTGGCTGAACACGCTCGGAATTCCATTCCTCGTCGCGCTTTTTGGGCTCTTGCGCTGGCGGCAGCGCTTGAACAAAAAAAGGACACTCAAACTCTAAGCAGGGGGCATGCTGGCAATGGAATGGCGGAAGAACCGAATTGCGATTGGAGCCTTGGTGTTCTTCGTGCTGCTCGGCCTGACGGCGTGGGCGGTGAACAGCAGGAACCGTCGACCCACGACCGCTGGGGAGATTCCGACGATCGAGCTCGATAGGGACGCGATCACCGCACTCGAGATAACCCGACCGGAAGATGGGCGAGTCGTGCTATCCAAGGTCGACGATGCCTGGCGGGTGATCGAGCCCATAGAGGCCACCGCAGATCGAAACAACGTCGACTCTGCGCTCAATCGGCTCGCCGAGCTCGAGTTCAGCCGTGTCGTGGCAACGAAGCCGGATCACTACGCACGGCTGCAGGTGGACGACGAGAACGCAGTGCGGGTCACGGTAAAGGCCGGAGACGAGACGCTCAGCGAGCTCATGGTCGGCAAGTACGGCAACGGAATGACCATGGTCCGAATCGACGAGCGCAGCGAGGTGTTCGGAGCGAGCGGCTCGCT
>CAMYJN010000340.1 GCA_947258625.1 uncultured Polyangiaceae bacterium
CCACCAGGTCCTTCACGACGGGAAAGCCGCTCGCTCGCCAGGGCTCGAGCCAAACCTCGTCGCCGCTCTTGAACTGCCGCATGTGAAGCTGACAGCAGGTCGTGAGCTTCTGGGGCCCGTGCGCTACGCCGTTGATCACCATACCGCAGCTGCCGCAGATGCCCTCGCGGCAGTCGTGGTCGAAGGCGATCGGTGACTTGCCTTCTTCGATCAAGTCTTCGTTCACGACGTCGAGCATCTCGAGGAACGACATGTGCGTCGAGATGCCGTTTGCCTGATGCGTTTCGAAGTGGCCGGCGTCGTTGGGGCCGTCTTGGCGCCACACGTGAAGGGTCAGATTCAGTAGTTCTTCGCTCATCGATGGGCCCCTTACTTGTAGCTTCGCTTGCTGGGCTTGACGTATTCGAAAGTCAGGGGCTCTTTGTGGAGCCGCGGTTCGCCGGGGTTTCCGGTCCACTCCCAAGCCGACACGTAGCTGAAGCGCTCGTCGTCACGGAGCGCTTCTCCGTTCTCCTCGTATTCTTCGCGGAAGTGCCCGCCACAGCTTTCCTCACGCTCCAATGCGTCGATGCACATCAGCTCGGCAAGCTCGAAGAAATCGGCAACCCGGCCGGCGCGCTCGAGTGTCTGGTTGAGCTCCGCGCCGCTTCCCATGACTTTCACTTCGCGCCAAAACTGCTCGCGTAGCTTCGGGATCTCTCGCAGGGCTTCTTCGAGGCCCTCTTTGTTCCGGGACATGCCGCACTTGGTCCAGATGATCCGGCCGAGCTTACGGTGGAAGTACTCAGGCGCATGCTTGGGCTCCGGTGCGTTCATGAGCTTGTGGATTCGCTCCTCGACCACACCGACTGCCTTCGTTACATCGGGATGGTCTTCGGCGAGCGCGGGCAGGGTGCGAACCTCGCCCAAGTAGTTGCCGACCGTGAAAGGCAGCACGAAGTAGCCGTCGGCCAGGCCCTGCATCAGCGCAGAGGCACCGAGCCGGTTTGCGCCATGGTCGGAGAAGTTCGCCTCGCCGCCGGAAAAGAGCCCCGGGATCGTGGTTTGCAAGTTGTAGTCCACCCACAGCCCGCCCATCGTGTAGTGGGTCGCGGGGTAGATGCGCATCGGCGTCTTGTACGGGCTCTCACCGGCGATGCGCTCGTACATCTCGAAGAGGTTGCCGTATCGCTCCCGAATCGTCTGCTCACCCAGGCGGTTGATCGGGTCGCTGAAATCGAGATAAACGCCGCGCCGCTCGCCGTCGACCTCCAAGCCCACGCCGAGGCCTTCGTTGGTGACGTAGAGCGCATTGCGCGACGCAACGTCCCGGGGGACGAGGTTGCCAAACGCGGGGTAACGCTCTTCGAGGTAGTAGTAGCGGTCCTCCTCGGGAATGTCTTCGGGACGCTTGGTGACGTCTTCTTTCTTGCGAGGGACCCAAACGCGCCCGTCGTTCCGAAGTGACTCGCTCATGAGTGTGAGCTTCGATTGGTAGCTGCCGGACTGCGGGATGCAGGTCGGATGAATCTGCGTATAACAGGGGTTCGCGAACGCCGCGCCGTGGCGGTGCGCGCGCCATACCGCCATGCAATTGCAGCCCTTGGCGTTGGTCGAAAGGTAGAAGACATTGCCGTAGCCCCCCGTGCACAGAACCACCATGTCGGCGATGTGGGGGCTGACCTTGCCGGTCGTCATACAGCGCGTGACGACGCCGCGCGCGCGACCATCGTGAACGATCAGGTCGAGCATCTCGGTCCGTGGCATCATTTCGACGGTGCCTTCTTCGATCTGACGGCAGAGCGCCTGATACGCGCCGAGAAGCAGCTGCTGACCCGTTTGCCCTCGCGCATAGAAGGTCCGGGAAACCTGGGCGCCACCAAAAGAGCGGTTTGCGAGAAGCCCACCGTACTCGCGGGCGAACGGGACGCCCTGAGCCACGGCCTGGTCGATGATGCTGACGCTGAGCTGCGCCAGCCGGTACACGTTCGACTCTCGGGAGCGGAAATCTCCACCCTTCACCGTGTCGTAGAACAGCCTGAAGATACTGTCGCCGTCATTTTGGTAGTTCTTTGCGGCGTTGATGCCACCCTGCGCGGAGATGCTGTGCGCGCGACGCGGGCTGTCCTGATAGCAAAAGCACTTGACGTTGTAGCCCATTTCCCCGAGCGACGCGGCCGCTGCGCCACCCGCGAGGCCGCTTCCCACGACGATGATGTTGTACTTGCGGCGGTTGGCCGGCGCGACGAGCTTGCTGGACTCTTTGTGCTTGTCCCAGCGATGCTCGATGGGACCGGTCGGTTCGTTCGATCGAAGTTGCATGAGGACCCTTATAAGGTGACGAAACCAGCGAGCACCGAAATCGGAAACGACAGGTTGCCGAGGGTGATCGCGGCGGAAATGGCTATGGCCGCATCGCGGCGATAGGCGTTGTAGCGGGGATGGTTGACACCGAGCGTTTGGGTCGCACTGAAAATGCCGTGGAAGATGTGAAAGCCAAGGGCGATGTTGCCCGTGATGTAGACGCCTGCGATCCAAGGATTCTGAAAACCTTCGACGACATTGCGATAGACCTCTCCCGGATGTGCCGGCAGAATTGTGAAATGCAGCAAGTGGTACACGACGAAAAGCAAGAGGATCGGGCCAGACCAGTACATCGTGCGCGCCGCATAATCGGTGGCCATGTCTTGATGCTTTTTGTAACGCGAGCCGCGCGCCTTGATGTTTCGCGACCAGAGTGAAAACGCTGCTACGATGTGAGTCCCGAACGCGAAGAGCAAAAGCAATCGCGTACCCCAGAGCACCGGTGTCAGACCGTGGAGGAAGTGAGCGTAGGCATCGAGCGCTTCCTGTCCGCGGTACAGGTTCAGATTGCCGAGGAAGTGTCCGATCACGAAACCAACGATGATGAGCCCCGACAAGGCCATGACCATTTTTTTTCCAATGGTCGTTTGATGCAGCGTTAAGGCTCGTTGCATGGGTTCTCCTCAGTGCCCTGCGTGGCGGGCCGCCGATTCATACATCCACCGGCCAGGGCTTGCCAGAACCGGGCGGAAAAACGGGGGCGTTTCAGTGTTCGATGGGGTCGTAGTACTCGACAAAGTCTCCGCGAAACGTTTCGAGCACCGTGACCCCGTCTTTTGCGCTCACTACATAATTGGGACCGATCGGCACTTTGCCAAGGCCGCCCGGTGCATCGACGATGAACTTCGGGAGCGCGATCCCGCTAAGCCGCCCTTGGAGGGCCGCCATCAGCTCCACCCCGCGACCTAGACGAGTCCGTAGGTGCCCGGTGCCGCCGACTGGGTCCATCTGCATGAGATAATAGGGTCGAACTCGAGATCGGACCAGGCCTCGAAAAAGGGCCTCGAGTGTATCGGTTTCGTCATTGACACCGCGAAGCAGCACCGTCTGATTCATCACCGGTAAGCCCGCGTCCGCAAGTCGCGCGCACGCGACTCGGGCCTCTTCGGTGAGCTCCTTCGGGTGGTTGAAATGGGTCATGACCCAGGTGCGCTCGTGGCTCTGGCGAATGGCCATACAAAGCTCGGCCGTGATTCGCTGGGGGAGGGTGACGGGCGCCCGGGTGGCCAGCCGCACGTAGTCGACGTGCGCGATCTTTCGGATTCGCCGCAGCAGTCGCGCGATTCGCTCGGTTGACATCAGGCACGGATCGCCCCCCGAAAGGATGACGTCGCGGATTTCAGGGTGTGCCTCAATCCAGGCGAACGCGGGCTCCAGCGCCGCCATGGACCGGGCTCCACCACCGTCTCCAACGAGCCGGGATCGCGTGCAGAAGCGGCAGTACACGCCACAGCGATCAGTGGCGATGAGCAGAACGCGATCGGAATAGCGCTGTATCAAATGAGGGGCGACTTCGTGAGCCACCTCGCCGAGCGGGTCGCGCAGATCGCCCTTGGTGGCGATCGCTTCCTCGGCCCGGGGAATGCACTGGCGGCGAATCGGGCACGTTGGGTCCGTCGGGT
>CAMYJN010000341.1 GCA_947258625.1 uncultured Polyangiaceae bacterium
CTTCGAGGGGCTACCCGGGTCGCTCTTCGTCATCGACGACGACATGCGCATCCTCGCGCACTCTCGCGTGGATCAGTCACGGGAGCTTGCCTCGGCGCGCGGCGCAGGCGCGCTCGAAGGGGTTGAGACCAGCAGGTTTGCCGGAGCGATGGTGAAGTCCGGCGAGTACGTCGAAAGCGATGGCACCGAGATGGTAGGCACCGTGAGCGGGCTTCAAACCCGCCCCTGGGCGATCGTGACGCAGATCCCGCGCGACTTCGCCTATGCGTCGGTCGACACCATGCGCCGCGTGGTCTTCGTGGTCAGCCTCATCGCCATCATCATCGCGCTGATGGTGGCCTTCGCTGTGGCGCGGCAAATCACGAGGCCCATCCAGCAGCTTTCGACCTTCGCCGACGACCTGGCTGCCCGCCGCTTCGATCGCCGGGTCACGGTGAATACCCGGGACGAGTTGGCGGTCTTGGGAGACGTGCTCAGCTCTGCAGCCGCCGATTTGCAAGCAAGTGAAGTGAGAATTCGCGAGGAAGAGGCGATACGGCGGGACCTACGGCGGTATCTCGATGCAGATCTGGTCGACCGGGTGGTGCGTCGCGAGCAGGACATGAAGCTCGGCGGTGAGCGGCGCGAAATATCGGTGCTCTTTGCCGATGTCGTCGCGTTCACTCCGATCGCCGACTCGCTCGCGGCCGAGGAAACGGTCGGCCTGCTCAACGAGCTGTTCACGATCCTGACCGAGATCGTCTTTCGGTACGAAGGCACGGTCGACAAATTCATCGGGGACTCCGTGATGGCCATCTGGGGCGCGCCCCAGCTCCAACCAGATCATGCCGCCCGAGCAATCGCTGCAGCCGAAGACATGATGCGCTGGCTCGAGGCGGGCAATCAGGGCTGGCGGAAGAAGTTCGGCGTGACCGTCCAGCTGGCGATTGGGATCAACTCGGGGCACGCAGTCGTCGGCAACGTGGGCTCCGAAACCCGAATGCAATATACGGCGATCGGAGATGTCGTCAATGTCGCGGCCCGACTCGAATCCATCGCTCGACCGCAGCAGATTCTGGTCACGCATTCCACGAAGGTCTCGGCAGGCGACGGCTTCGAGTACTCTTCGCTCGGACCGAGGCAGCTCGTCGGCCGCCGGGACCCCGTCAAGCTCTTCGAGGTCCGGATATGAACCGAGGCGCTCCATGACCCGAGGAAATCTCGCGCCGGGCACCGTCATCGCCGACCGATTTGTGATCGATCGGCAGATCGGTTCGGGCGGGATGGGAACGGTCTACGCCGCGAAGCAACGAGGGCTCGAGCGCTCCGTCGCGATTAAGGTCATCGCTCCCGAAGACGCGGCGAAACCAATGGCGCGGCGTCGCTTCGAGCGCGAGGCCCGCGTGGCAGCCGCGCTCAGGCATCCGAATGCAGTCGAGATCTACGACTTTGGAAACCACGAAGACACGATGTACCTCGCGATGGAGCTTCTCGATGGCCTGAGCCTTCGTTCGCTGGTCGACATCGATCTCCCGCCGCTCAGCCCACGCCGTGCCTGCCAAATTGCCACCGATGTAGCCAGCGTCCTTGCTTCGGCTGCGTCGATCGGCTTGATTCACCGCGACCTGAAACCGGAAAACATCATTTTGGACCGCACCCAGGACGGCGAGCGAACCGTGGTCGTTGATTTCGGGCTTGCGTACATCCTGGAAAGCGAAGAGTCCGGGAGGCTGACGCGCGTCGGCGAAGGGCTCGGCACGCCCGATTATTTGTCTCCCGAGCAAGCGCGGGGGGTCAACCTCTCCCCAGCTTGCGACGTCTACTCGCTTGGCTGCATGCTTTACGAGATGTTGACGTCAAAGCCGCCCTTCGAGGGAAAGCACGCGGTCGTCCTCTCGCAGCACCTCTTCGTCGCCCCGGTTTCGATTCGTGATCGCGCTCCGGAGATCCAAATCCCGAGCGCGCTCGACGAGCTCATCCTCGCCATGCTGGCCAAGTCCCCCGCGGACCGCCCGTCATCGCAGGCGGTCTTCGAGACGCTGCGGTTACTCGACCCAAACGCGCCTGAGCGAAAGGGACAAACGACCGGCGATCGGCTGCATGGCAGACCGGCGCGCATGGTGTCGGCGCCCCCCGTCCAAGATGAAGGTGCAACGATGGATGGCGATGCTTGGTTTGGTTCCGATATCAAGGTGGCGGTGTGCGGTGACGTCGAGGCAGAGCTGGCGCTGGGGCTTGCGGCCAACGGGATCGAGGCCGTGGCGATCGGCGCCGAGCCGGAGAGCATTCCGTTGGGCTTCTTGGCTGTGTTTGCACCGGGCGCCACGGCCGGGCAGGTCATCGCTTTGGCCGAAACCGGGCTTCCCATCGTGAGTGATGCAGACCCCGGAGATATCGAACGGCTCGCGGACATGTTGCGCGCCGGTGCATCGGAAGTCGTGATTCACCCGTGCCCGCCAGAGGAAATCGCTCGCAAGATTTGGCGCGCGGTCCGAAAGGGGTAAGGAGGGAACGTTGCCTAGGTTCATCGCAATCATGACCATGTTCGGTATCGTCGCCGGCACTCAATCCCTGGCGGCCGCCCAGGCTGCGGAGCCTCCGGAGACCTACGAATACCGGATCCAGCCGGGAGACACCTGCGCGGGCATCGCCGAGCGCTTGTTCGGCAACAAGCGACGCTGGGATCTCATCCACGAGCACAACCCGAACATGGGTCCTACTCCGCACCGTTTGGTTCCGGGCCAGGTCCTGATCATGCCGCGGCTCGAGCAGGGCCCCGACGCGAGGCTCACCGACGTGCAGCGCACCGTCCAGGCGCGCGCGCCGCAAGACCCCGACTGGGAACGCGCACGGCAAGGGAAAGAGCTTTACCGCGGATGGCGCGTCAATACGCTGGAGAGAGCGTCCGCGGACGTGACGTTTCAGGACGGCTCTCTGGTCCAGATGAGGCAAAACACCCTCATCATCATCTACGGAGGCGTGTACCGTGACGCTCGGCGAAAAACCACGGAAGCCAGCTTGGAGCGTGGCACCCTCCGAAGCCGCTTGAGCGAGTTTCGTTTGGAGGTGAAGACGCCCACTGCCCAGGCCGGTCTCGACGGAGGAAGCTCCGTTCTCAGCGTCGATGATGAGGGCACAAGCCTTCTTTCGAATCACGAAGGCGGTGAGGCCCAGTTCAAGGTGGCGACGGGCGAAGCGGTCCGCGTGAAACCCGGTTTCGGCTCCAAAGTACCCAAGGGCATCCCGCGCCCGAGCAAGCCGAAACCCCTGCCCCCGACACCCACTTGGAACAGCGGGCTCGAGGAGATCTTCTCGGGCATTCGCACTGAGGGAGGCACCGTGCGTGGTGCGTGGAGCTCGGTCGTCGCGGCCACGTCGTATCGCGTCGAGATCGCCAAGGACCGCGAGGGTGGCGAAGTCGTCGTGGCGACGACGGTACCTCGCTCGGTCACGAGCTTTGAGATTCATCGACTGCCCGAAGGGATCTACTTTGCGCGCGTCTCGACCATCGACGGTGAGGGATTCGAAAGCCCGCAATCTTCCGCGCATGCGATGAACGTGCACTTGGTCCAGCTCGAGCTTCCGGGCCAAGACGCCAACGAAAGCGCAGTCGCAGCGCTCGCTGACTCGAACCAAGCGCCCCTGCCGGCCCGTGTGCTTCCAGGCACCAAAGTCATCTCCCCCAGTGGATTTCGCTGCGGCACCGAAAGCCATGACAAGGCTGCATCGTTCGAATTGGCCGAGGCTGGCGTCTATGAAGTGGTCTGCACAGGCAACGATGGCGCCGCTGCGCCCCCGGTCGAAGTCGCCGTCGTGGCGCCCGTCTTGGAAGTCCTCGAACCGGAGACGAACGAGCCGCTCGTTCGAGACGACGATCCCAGGCGCGTGAGGGTGGCCGTGCAAAGCGAGCTCCCTCTCCCCGACGACACTCGTTTTCGAGCCGCCGATGGGCTCGTTCTCGATGAAATTTCCAGCAGCGAGAACG
>CAMYJN010000342.1 GCA_947258625.1 uncultured Polyangiaceae bacterium
ATTCGTGTCGAAATGGACCAAGTCGCGGAAGCGACGCAGCTCATCGAGGAGTTTCTCGCGGCCCAGCCCGTCGAAGGGCCCCCCATGGCGCCTCCCCCCGATTCAATGCCGGCTCCAGGCATGCGAGGGCCGAGCTCGCTCATCATCACCTTGTTATTACTCACCTTATTGGGTGTTGTCGCTTATTTACTAACTGGCAAATAAGGGCTTGGATCACGTTCCATTTTGCGCTATAAATTTACTGTTAGTAAAGGAAGCGCGCGATGGACGTCACAGAGGGATACAAGCTCAGGGAGCTAGCCAAGCTCCTCAACTGGAACCCGGCTCACTGCAAGGTGATCCTCAAACAGCTGGGCGTGGATCCGACGCAGCCCATCGACGAGGAAACCGCTGCGAAGGTCGCCCAGAAGATTCGTCGTCAGTGGCCGCCGCAGGCTGCCTGACCCCGCCTTTTGATTCTCGGCTCCAGCTCTTCAGATCAATCGAGCGCCTCGGCGATTGCGCCGACGAGCCCCGAGTAGCGTCGCGCGCTCCGGCCAAGCGCTGCCAGCAAGACTTCCTTCGGTCCGACGAGCCGCACCGCGCGGCGGGCACGGCTGACCGCCGTGTAGAGAAGCTCGCGGCTCAACATCGGCGTGTCCTCGTCCGGAAGAACGAACAGCACTTCGTCGAACTCCGAGCCCTGTGCCTTGTGCACGCTCAGCGCGAACGCGTCGGAGTAGCGCGGTAACCTCGCCTCGGCGATTTCGCGAAAGCCCTCCGATTCGTTCTGCACCGTGGCGATCGATGGCTCACCTTCGACCAGCATGGCGAAGTCTCCGTTGTACACCTTCAGCTCGTGGCTGTTCTCCTCGATGATGATCGGCCTCACCGCGGGCTCGCGTCCTTCGGCTTGGTAGAGCCGATCGACCACAGCGGCGCCGAGCCTTCGCGTGCCGACCATCCCTCTTCGAAACGGACTGAGCATCACGTAGCGGCTGCGAAGGTCGAAATGCTGCGTCGGGTTCCGGATGCGCAGCGCCGCGGACCAATGGGAAGCAGCGCGATCGAGCTCGGCGGGTAAGCCGGCTGACGCGACCCAGACCAGGTCCGTCGCATCGTCTTGGTCGAGCAGGCGTTGGACCGTCGCCCCGTCGCCTTTCCGAATCGCTGCGATGAGCTGGCCGAGGGCTTGTGTCTCATCGTAGCGATATGTCTTGGTCAGCTGCGTGACCGCGCCGTTCCAAGGGGTTTGGACGCTTGCGGTCACCAGGTCCCGGAGCACCGAGCCGGCTTCCACCGAGGTGAGCTGGTCCGGATCCCCGACGATCAACAGGGTCGCGTCCCTTGGCGTTGCGTTCAGCAATTGCCGCATCAAACCGAGGTCGACCATCGAAGCCTCGTCCACGACGATCACGTCCGCTTCGACCGGCCGGTCGGCGCTTCGCCCAAAGCCTGCACCGTCGCGCCGCATGCCGAGAGCCCGTTGCAAGGTGGTGGCCTGCTCGGGGATCGCCGCGAGCACTTCGGCAAACGTCTTGATCCTCGACTTCGCCTGGCACACGGCCTCGCCCAACCGGGCGGCGGACTTTCCCGTCGGAGCGAGCAACAGGACGCGAGGCGCCGAGTCGGCCTCTCGTAGGCACCCCTCGATGATGAGCGCGACGATTGCAGCCACAGTGGTCGTCTTGCCCGTTCCCGGCCCGCCGCAAAGCAGCGAGACGGAATGCTGAAGGGCGTTTCGTGCGGCGTCGCGCTGTGGAGCGTCGGCCGCTCCGGGGAACAGACGTTCGACGGATGCCTCGAGCCAGTTCTTATCGCTTGCCATGCGTGGCGGGATCGACGATCGCAGCGCTAGCTCGTTGGCGATGTCACGCTCGAGCTGCCAGTACCGGCGCAGGTAGAGGCGGCCGGCCTCGTCGAGCACGAGCGGCCCCCCATCGCTGAGCGCGCTCGCTGCGATCAGCTCTTTCCAACGCGCTACATCTGGCAACTCGGCCGGTCGCCCTGCTTCTCGCGGCCAAATCTCGGCCGCCGACGTGTCCACCGGAAAACAACTGTGCCCCCTCCGCACGTTGCGGCTCGTCAGCGCGATCGCGAGCTCGACCTCGGGGCTCGTGGGTTCGACGATTCGGGCGAGGGCGCGTGCCAGCTCGACGTCGAGCAGCTCGAGCAGGCCCCGGGCTTGGAGCTCAGCGAGCATCTGTCCCTCCTCCCAACCACCGGTCGACCGCGTTCAGCAGCTCGGCGGACGCACGATCGAAGAACACACTCGACCCGGCGCTCTCGGGCCCGCCCATACCTCGAAGAAACACGAAGAGCGCGCCGCCCCATTGGGTTTCCGGATCGTAGCCGCTGACCCGCTGCTTCAGGTAACGATGCGCGGCGGCGGTGTAGAGCTGCGCCTGCAAAAGATAGTGCTCACGCTGGACCGCTTCGGCGATCGTCGCCGCATCATAGGCTGGCAGGCTGTTCGATTTGTAGTCGGCCACGTACCAAAGGCCCTCCCACTCGAACAGCAAATCGATGTAGCCGCGCAGATAGCGATGCAGCGTTTGCGAGCTCACCTCGGCGAGTCGCGCGTGGTAGCGGGGCGCCGCCGCAGGTGCGCCGTGCTGTTTGAATAGCTTGGCCAGGCCCTCGAGGTGCGGCTGGTCCACTCGAAGCGTGAACTCGAGCTCCCGCAGCTGGCGCTCCGTCCCGAGCTCGCTCATGCGCGGTGCGCCAGGTTCTGCAGTGAGCGGCGTGCTGCCCACCGTCACGATATCCCGCTGGACGCCTTCGGCCAGCGCCGGATCGAAGCCCCATGCCCGCAGCTCTCGCCCGATCAAGGCCGCCGTCGGTTCTACGCCGAGCTCCGCGAAATCCGCATGTTCCAAAATCGAATGGAGCAATAGGCCCGTCCGTGCCCCAGCCGGCAAGCTGCTGAAGAGATTCGAGGCGGGGTCGCCGGACGCGACGTCGCTTCGTACGACGGGCGCTTTCTCATCGTGGCCGGTGAGGCTCGTGAAGCTAGCCATTCGAGGCGCCTGAACGAAGGTGCGGCTCGGTGCTCTTGCGACCAGCTGCGCGGCGGGAGCCTCGCGCTGCAAGGGGGCCGCGACCTCGTCGTGAGGCGGACGGCAGCCGATCGAGCCCGACGACTCGGACGCCAGCGCTTCCACGGCTTCGCGCATTTGTGTTTCGTCGAGCTTGTCGAAGCCATCGTCTCCGTGAAGCAAATAGCGAAGCGCCGACGTCTTCCAGCGAGAGGCGCGCCCCCAAAACAGCGTGCAACGGTGTTTGGCGCGGGTGACGGCCACATAGAGCAACCGCAGCGCGTCGGATTGCGCCTCGAGCTCGGCAAGCCTTCGATGCTCGGCGACGTCCGGCTGGCTCGCGAGCCTATTCTTCGCGTCGTGGAGCGTGAGGCGAAGGTCGAGCTTGATGTTCCCCTGCGCATCGTGGAACTTCAGGGCCTTGGCCGCGAAGCCCTTGAGGCTGGCGTCATTCCAGGTGAACGGGCAATAAACGATTCCATATTCGAGGCCCTTGCTCTTGTGAATCGTCGCGACTCGAACGGCACCCGAATCCGCGTCGGGCCGCTGCTGCAGTTCCTCGCGCGCCATCCCGCCGGCTGCAGAACCGTCACTCGCGCGGAGAAGCCACTGCATGAGGGCGACCGGGTTCCGTCCTCGCTCGCGTTCGCCGCGAAGGAGCAGCTCCTCGAGGTGTGAAAGGTCGGTGAGCTCTCGCCGTCCCGCTGGCTGACGCGCAATCCGTGTTTCTGCCCCCGAGCCCCTGAGCATGCCTTCCAGGAAGTGCAGCACCCCGAAGCTGTGCCAGGCCTCATTCCACTCTCGAAAGCGCGTCACCCAGGAGGTCCAGGTTTCATCGGTCATCGAAGACAGCTCGTAGGGACTGACGCCCAAAAGCCTCGTGAGCAGCGCGCGCCGGACCGCGCCGGAGTCGCCCGGCATCAGGGCCGCTTCGAGCACGGCT
>CAMYJN010000343.1 GCA_947258625.1 uncultured Polyangiaceae bacterium
AACATCCACTTTGCGGCCAGGCCACCGAATACGATCGTCAGTGGCATCCCGATCGTGAGGAGGCGAACGGGCAATCCGAGCTCTCGACGCAAGGCCGAAAAATCGATCCGCGCCGCGTCGCCAAAGAGGACGAGAATCAAGGTGAGCTTCGCGAGTAGGTGCATCGCGCCGTGTTCCACATCGAAGTGAAGCCAATCGAGGCCCCGCGGCCCAAACGCGATACCCAATCCGACGAAGACGAGGGGCGGCGTCAGCGGAGAGACCGCCAACCGCTTCGACACCAGGCCGAAGCCAAAGACGAAGCAGGCAACCAGAATGAACGCGGCGGTGTTCATCGCCTAAATGAGCAACGTGTCCGCCAGAATTTCGACCGTCGCGGGCCCGTCATGGGCCAAGGCCTCGCTGAGCGCGCCCTCGAGCTCCTCGGCCTTCGTCACGCGAAGCCCCAAAGCGCCGCAGAGCTTCGCATACTCTGCAAAGCTTGGATTGTGGAGCGAAGTCTGCCACACGTCGTAGTCGGCGCTCCGCTGCTCCTTGCTGATCTTACCGAGCTCGCTGTTGTTGAGAAGAACGTGGGTGATGTCCATGCCGTACTTCACCGCCGTCGTGTACTCGCCCATGTACTGGCCAAAGCCGCCGTCGCCCGTCACCGCGATGACCTTGCGGCCATGGAAGCGGGGGTCGCTCTCCTGGGTCGCCGCCCAGGCGCCCATCGCGGCGGGGTATCCGAAACCGATCGAACCCAAATAGCCACTCATCAAGACCGATTGCCGCCGGCACTCGAAATAGCGGCCGAACGAATAGGTGTTGTTCCCGACGTCGACGGCAATGATCGCGTCTTCGGGTGCGGTCGCAGTCAGTGCAGCGAAAATCGCAGCAGAATGCACGCCACCACCCTCGGTTTCGCTGAGTCGCCTCGTCTTTTCTTCCTTCCAAATCGCCCAGCGCTTTTTGACGTCGGGCCGCTGGTCGACCCCAGCCGCCGACCCTAGCTGCTCTTTCATGCGTCGCGCCGTGACGCCGATCTCGCCCCAGACGGGGACCGTCACCGAATGAAGCCGGCCGAGCATCATCGGATCGTAGTCGACCTGGACGATCGGCTTGTAGCTCGTGATACCTGTATGGTTGCTGAAGCTGGCGCCAAACACGATCAGTAGATCGGCCTCGTTCATGAACCAGCTTGCCACCGGCGTGCCGCTCCGTCCGAGCACCCCACAGCCGAGCGGGTGGTCATCTGCGATCAATCCTTTGCCCTTGAACGTCGTGAGCACGGGGGCGTTGAGATGCTCCGCCAGGGAGATGACCGGTTCCATGACGAAACGGGCGCCGTGCCCGACGACGATCACCGGCCGCTTGGCCTCGGCAATCCGCTTCACCGCCTCGTCGAGCGAGTCTTTGGGGGGCGTGATCTCGCGCGCGGTGATCCGGCCTTCTGGCGACCCCGCCTTGGTTTCCGGCGCTTCGACGACCTGCACGTCGTCGGGAAACACCATGTGGGAGACGCCGCTCTCTACGATCGCATGCTTGCAGGCCAGGCTCGCGATCTCCGGGAAGTTGGAGTCCTTGGCCGCCACGGCGGTGTACTTGGCAACCCCACCAAACGCCGCCGCGAGGTCCACCTCTTGGAAGGCGCCGCGTCCAATCAGATGGGTCGGCACCTGACCCGTCAGCGCAAGCACCGGCGCGCGATCCACATGCGCGTCCCAAAGCCCCGTCAACAGATTGGTCGCGCCTGGGCCTGCGATCGCGAAACAGGCAGCCGGCCGTCCAGTCAGCTTTCCGTAGGCTGACGCGGCAAACGCAGCGGCGCCTTCGTGCCGGATGCCAAAGAACCCAAGTGCACCTTTGGATTCCTGCCGCCGCATCGCGTCGGCGAAGCCCAGATTCGAATGCCCGACCATCCCCCAGACCCAGCGCACACCCCAGTTGACCAGCGTCTCGACCATCACGTCGCTGCTCGTCCGGACGTGCGCTGCTTCCTCGGGAAACGCGACATACACCCCGTCTTCACGCACTTCGACGGGGAAGGTCTCTACGCCGTCATCGAATCCGCCCGGCGGCTCGCCGGTGAGCGGGTGGAAGTCCCAGCCGTGCCAAGGGCAACGGAGGAAGCCGCCTTCGATGGAGCCTTCCCCGAGCGGGCCGCCCTGGTGCGGGCACTTGTTGTCGAGGGCAGCGAACTCACCTTCGAAGTGCGTCAAACAGAGGGTTCGGTGCTTGCACGTGACAGGTTTGACCCGTCCCTCGGAAAGCTCGTCGAGGTCGAGTACTTTTAGCCAAACACTGCTCTCGTCGCCCATTCGAACGCCTTTCGCGAGGGCCTGAGCGTTTCACGAACGGGCCGAGGCTGTAAAGGACGTTCGGCGAGCGCAAATGTTACAGGTTGCTCGCGAGGCGCTCGATTTCCTCGGCGCCACTGCCGTCCTGGTGGATGAGCTCTTCAACGTCTTCTTCGCGAAGCCGAATCACGCCGCCCTTCTCGGGACGGAACCCGGTCTTGTCGGCGTAGAAGTCACGAATCTTGTCCATGTCCGCGCTGAAGTCTCCGGTGAGCTCGATCGCCGGGCCAATGCCGCCGACCTTCTTCCCGAAATCCAGGTACGAGAGAACGACGGGCACGTCGGCTTTGCGCGCAATGTGGTAGAAGCCCGACTTCCAATAGCCGACGTGCGAACGGGTGCCCTCGGCCGGGACCATGAGAACGAGTGACTCGTTGTTCTCGAAGTGCTCGACCATCTGACCGACGACGCCGCCAGGACGATGTCGCACGATCGGAATCCCGCCGAGCCGCTTGAAGAACGGACCAAAGGGGGCCTTGAACAGCGTGTGCTTGCCCATCCAGCGCACCGGGATGTCGTACACGAACGCCATCGCCAGCATGAACGGCATGTCCCAGTTCGAGGTGTGCGGGGCGGCGATGATCACGTATCGATCCACCGGAGGCCGATCGCCATCCACTTTCCAACCTGCGACCCGAAGGAACGCTTCGCCTATCCATCGCTTGATCATTGCATTTCTCGCCCAGGCACGACCTAATCGCTGTATTGCAGACCGGGACGCGTGTGACGAGAAATGCCGCAATTGGTGACAAAACTTTTACAATCGGCCCAGATTGGCCGGCCTGTAACATCGCTTACGCTCCGGGGTAAGCTCCCCTGATGGAGGAGGCCTAATGAAGCTCTACACCAATCTATTCTCGCCAAACGCACGCAAGGTGCACGCCGTTGCCAAGGAGCTCGGGCTCGAGCTCGAAACACAGACGGTCGACCTGCGCGCCGGAGAGCAGCGAACGCCCGAATATCTCGCGCTCAACCCGAACGGTAAAGTCCCCACACTGGTCGACGGTGACACCGTCTTGTGGGAGTCGAATGCGATCATGTGTTACCTCGCCGGCAAAGGCGACACCGAGCTATGGCCGAAGTCCGCGAAGCGATACGACATCCTCCGATGGATGTTCTGGGAATCCAATCATCTAACCAACGCGATGAACCGCCTCTTCGGTCAGAAGTTCTTCAGCGGCGGCAACCCAGATCAAGAGATTGTCGATCGTGCAACCAAGGACTTCCGTAAGTACGCAACGGTTCTCGACGGCAACTTGGCGGACAAGAACTTCGTCACCGGCGATACGCTCACCCTCGCAGACTTCGCAATCGGAGTATGCTTCGGCTACCAAGTCCCACTCGAGCTCCCAATGGACGGACTCGATCACATTGCCCGCTGGTGGAACACACTCTCCGCCACCGACTCCGGAAAAATCCTCCTCCCCGGCTGATCCGATCACCCAAACGATCGAAGAACGGTTTGTGCTGCCGCGGATGTTTGGGGGCGGGTCTTGGGTGGGTTGCCTGGGTTGCCTGGTACGGCTTGTTGACACCGCCCCGCCCACCCCCACCCGTAATCCTCCCTGGCGCGGCGGTCGCTGCGCTCCGCCTTGCCGGCGCATGCGCGC
>CAMYJN010000344.1 GCA_947258625.1 uncultured Polyangiaceae bacterium
CGGAAAGTACGCGGAGCACCAGCTCGTCCATTCCGTAGTGCTTCGCTTGAATCATCAGGCACTCCTGGAGAGAGCGCGCCGCGACGCCAAGCGGGTCGAACTGCTGAATCATCATCAGGACTTCTTCGGCGTCGTCCGGATCGAGGTCCGCCTCCGCTGCGAGTCGTGGCACCACTTCGTCGGGCGTAAGGCCTTCGACTTTTAGATAGCCGTTGTCATCGAGGTTGCCGACCACGAGCCCGGCGAAACGGCGTTCGTCCTCGACGAAGTCTCCCATGCGAACCTGCCATCCCAGATGATCGTCCAGGCCTTCCGCGCTCGAAAGAGTCGCTTCGAGCCCCGGCATTTCGTCGTCCGATCCACGGCGGATGGAAGGCATTGGCGCTTCGGTCGATTGGTTTTCGAGGTACCGCTCCCAGTCGATCTCGTCCTTCTTCTGCTCGTGCGCCTTGACCTCGGCGGAAGCCAGTTCCTCGGCCCCTGGGGTGCTCGAGTCTCGGGGCTCCGGACCCTCTTCGAGCACGGGGTTCTCGAGCAGCTCTTCTTGCACCAACTCGGTGAGCTCCATGCGGGACATCTGCAACAGCTTGATCGCCTGCTGCAATTGCGGCGTCATGATGAGCTGCTGCGATAATTTGAGTTGCTGCTTGAGCTCCATTCAGGTCCCACGCCACCGAAGGTGCGTCGATCGGCAGTATAGACGTCTCGTGCCCTCAGGGAAACTCACAGACCAAGCCTCGCGAAACTTCCCTCGCTCGGCTACTCTGTCCGGGTGGGGACTGCTCGAGCCGTGGAGAAGGCCGTGGTCATCGTTGCCGATGACGATCGCGATGCGCGGGTGCGCGTATCCGACCTACTTCGTGCCCGGGGCTTGACGGTGGTCGCCGCGAACAGTGGCCAGAAAGCCATCGACGTCGTTCGCGCACAGCACGTGGACCTCGTCGTTCTCGAGCTCAACATGCCTGGTATGAGCGGAATCGATGCGTGTAAACTCGTCAAGTCAATCGCGTACGATCGTTTCGTGCCCGTCGTTCTGCTGACGTCGATGTCCGAGTCGAGCGCCCGCTTTCTCCGAAGTGGCGCGGACGACCACGTTGCCAAGACGCTCGAAGACGGGGAGCTCGTGGAGCGTCTCGAGAACATGATCCGGGTAAAGAGAACACACGATGACGTGCTGTCTGCGAGAAGCGAGCTCTCCTATGGCTCCGTTCATGAATCGCTACAAGAGCTTCCGGATCATCGCTATTTCCATGACTGCCTAGAAAGCGAGTTCGGCGAGGCGCAAAGGCACTTGGATCCGCTCGCATGTTGTATCGTGGCCGTCGATGAGCTCCGAGAGCTCGTCTCAGAGCGAGGGTCGGATTTCGTGGCTCGCATTCTCGAAGAGGTGTCGTCGCGACTACAGCGCGCGCTACGCGCGACAGATGTTACGGCGCGCTTCCGGATTTCCGAGTTTGGGCTCGTCCTGCCAAATACACGACCTGCAAGAGCGCTCACCTTGGCCGATCGCATCGTGTCCGAGATTGCGCTCCGGCCGTTCGCGTGGGGCGAGACGACCATCGAGCTAACCATTTCGATCGGGGTCGGCCTCTATCCAAGCGGCGGCATTCGTACCCACAGCGAGCTATTGGACGCGGCGAGCATCGCGGTTGCCCGGGCAAGGGTAGCCGGAAAGAACCGCGTTTGCGTCGTCCAGCAGCAGGGATACATCTACCGGCCGACATTGCCGGGCGCAGCCTAGCGGCTCGATCCAAAGCGGCGACTACCAAGGGCTGAAACCAAGAGACCCGCAATCATGATCCAGAGGCCCCCGAGCCAATCCACCGTCGCTCCATGTGCATCGGCCATCAGGCCGATCCGGCGGCAGGTGTAGATCAGGGGTAAGAGGCCTCCAAGCGCAAGACCGAGCATGGCGACCCTCGCTGTGCGCATCGTCTCTCGGCTGCGGCGTTGCCATAATATCCATAGCACCACGATTGCGGCTCCCGGCGCAAACCAGAGATTACCGGCACCGTCGACGGCGACCTCCAAGGCGGACGCCTCGAGCTCCGATGAGCGGACGAACGGAACGATGAAGCCGAGCAGCACGAGCGTCGCGCCCAACAACGGGGCTCCGCGACCGAGACGCGGGTCCACGAAAAAGGCGACCCGTTCCAAGGGGCGATCCGCATGATGCGGAAGCTGATCGATGGGAATCAGCGTCAGCTCGTGCTCTGGGCACTCGAGTCGGCCTTCGAAGCCTTCGTGACAAAAAGGGCAGAACGAAACCTGGGCGCGCTCCGATGGCGTTTGGGACTGAGACATGGTTGGAACTGGGTCGCCGTGCGCTCTGCTCGCGTTCGTGTTATCCGCCGTCCTGGACGATGGAGATTCGAGGACTCACCAAAGCCGACTACGACTATATCATCTCGGTGCTCGACCAATGGTGGGGCGGGCCGGCCGGAAGACGCGCCGATCCAATGTTCTTTTACGAGTTTGGCGAACATGCGCTCGTGGCCGAACGAGACGGCGAGGTGATTGGCTTCCTTCTCGGGGTGATGCTGCCTGGACCGTCCGCAACAGGATACGTCCATCTGGTTGGGATCCACCCGGACCACCGGCGACGCCAGGTGGGAAAGGAACTCTACGCCCAGTTCACGGAGCGGTGCCGGGCCGCCGGGATGAAGCGGATCAAATCCCTGGCTTCTGCGGGGCATGAAGGCCCGGTCCGGTTTCACGAGTCCATGGGTTTCGCGAGCACTGAGGTCCCAGACTACGCCGGTCCGGGCCGCTCGCGCGTCGTATTCGTCAAGGAGCTTTGACCTGCTGGCGACTCCCGGTATCCTTCGAGCTAGATAGACGGGGGAAGGCCAGGCATGGGTTACTCATCGGCGGGCGAGGCGCGACAAGCTCGTGAATCGCTCGGCAAAGCACTCGAAGCGCTGCAACAGGATAGCGACGTTCCCGAAGAGATTCTCGGCCTCACGCAGCACGTGGCCAAGTCGATCGGCGCCCTCTTCGAGGCGGAGTACGCGTCGACCGAACCGGACGGCAAGACCTGCGTCAAAAACGCACTCGGCACGCTCAGCCAAACGCTGGCCCTGCTCCAGGACGTGAAAAGCGACCATGCCGCCGTGCAGAGCACGACCGAGAGCATCGCAGACGTCATCAGTGTTCTGTTTCCACTGACGACCAAGCCGACCCTGAGGCCAGCGGGAGGGTCAGAGCCCGCTTCAGAGGGCACGTCGTCTTCAGAGCGCTCTCCATCACAGCGCTCTCCGTCACAGCGCTCTCCGTCACAGCGCTCTACGTCACAGCGCTCTACGTCACAGCGCTCTCCGGCGAGCGCACCACCGGCGAGCGCACCACCGGCCAGCGCACCACCGGCCAGCGCACCACCGGAGAGCGCACCACCGGCCAGCGCACCACCGGCCAGCGCACCACCGGCGAGCGCACCACCGGCGAGCGCACCACCGGCCAGCGCACCACCGGCGAGCGCACCACCGGCCAGCGCTGGGCCAGCAAGCGTCGCCCCCTCGAGCCGCCCTCCTCAAAGTGCCGAGCCATCGGAGCGCCCGATTTTGCTTCGTCCCGGGCTACGACGCACGCCGTCACAGCGCCCTCCGGCGAGCGCACCGCTGTCGCAGCGCTCTCCGGCGAGCGCACCGCCGTCACAGCGCTCTCCATCACAGCGGCCTGTTTCTAGCGTTCCAGCAGAAGTTTCAACTTCGTTGCTCCCGCCTCCTGCGCCGATCCCCGTGAGCGAACGACAAAGGCTCGAGGCCAACCTCGGCGCAACCACGCAATCAAACTTCTACGTGGGCTTCAGCGGGGAGATCGCACATGGCGGAGTGTTTCTCGCCACCTACGAAGCCTTCCCGAAAGACACTTCGGTCCGGATGCTGGTGACCCTGCCGGGCGGATTCGAGTTCGAATGCGACGGCTACGTTCGCTTCGTGA
>CAMYJN010000345.1 GCA_947258625.1 uncultured Polyangiaceae bacterium
TCCGTCCACGTAGTCGTCGGTGTAGACGTCGATCGCCAGCTCCCAGACAATCTTGTTGCCGAGCTGTCGCCAACGGCTCTGGACGTGATGGGAGTAGCTGTGTGGCAGCTTGTCGGTGCCGATGTCGATGGCCTGGTTGTCGAGCGACATGTGATAGGCGAACGCATTGTGGTTGTACTGGTGATTGCCGCCTGAATAGTCCTCGTCCAGGAAGATCTCGAGGCAGTCGTCATCCCAGTACTGGACGAGCGGGTCGCGGTGGCTATCGAACAAGATGTCGTCGACGAGTTCGACGAGAACGTAGATTCGCTCCGCCGTCCAGACCACCTTGAAGCGACCTTGGAAATCTTCCGCCGAATACTCCGGGCCGAGCCAGCGATGTGTGAGCTTGTGCCAGCGGGCTCGCTTCCAGATGGCCTCGTCCGCGACGCCGTCGACCTTGGGCGCATGCTGCGCTTTGGGAGCACGGTACTCGCTGCGCCCTGGGTCGTGACTGGGGCGTTTGGCCAGCGCGGTCGTCGGTACAAGCAGCGACGCGACTGCGATCACCAAACCAAGGATGGCTCTCGTGCTAGATGAATTTGGGATTGCCATCCTTGTCCCAAAGGCCCCAGTACGCGCCGACATCGCCCTCGTCACCGACTTTCCAAGCTTCGTCGAACGACGAGAAGTAAAAAATCTCAATACCCTCTTCGTGCGCCCACTGGTATGCGCGGATGAAGTACTCCAGCGCGTGGTCGTAAGAGGGTACGGCCGCACCGAAAGGAGACCCGACGGTCGGCCAACCGGTCTCGCTGATGATGACTTTCTTGCCATCCGCGACGTTCTGCGCCCGTCGGTACATCTCCTTCATGTACAGCAGGGCATACTCCGCGGGGCAGCTTTCCCAGAACGGATAGCAATTGACCAGCAGCGTATCGCAGGCCGCGGCGACGCGAGGATGGTTCTCGAAGAGAAAATAGGCGTCGACAGTGCCCACCGGGACACCAGGCACGGCGGCCTTCGCGCGCTCCAGGTAATCGATCAATTGGTCTTCGGTTAGGTCTTCGCGCAGCATGACTTCGTTGCCGACCGCAAGGATGTCGGCATGCCCGGCACGGGCGATCTCGATGCCATTGCGAAGCTCGATTTCGTTCTTGTCGAGCTCCTCGGATAGTCCGACCCCGACCATCGTCTTCAAACCGTTCTCATGCGCGATGCGGGGCGTCTCCTGGTTGCCCTCTCTGCACGAAAAGCTCCGAATCCAGTGCGTATAGGGCTCAATGATCCTCAGCCGCTCGCGGATCTGGCGCTCGCTGATTTCCGTTCCGGGAGACTGCCCCTCGATGTAGGGGCTAAACGAAAGGCCATGAATCTGTCGTCGCAGGATCGTCCAGAGCAGCTCGACTTTGTCCTCGCGTGACATCTGCGAGAGATCCATGCCGAGAAGCCCCGGGAATCCTGGTACTTTGTAACCCGATCGTCTCAGCCCTACAGCTGCGCTGGACCGGGAGCTCACGGCAAAATCCTTGTTGGACGGTTTGGACACACTCTCTCCACCTGGGCGCAAAGGGCGCGCCGAAGCGAGAGCGTAGCACGACCGACCACTGGCCGACCGGTCGATAATTCTCGGTCCCAAAGGGGCCAAAGACCGTCGGGGGCGCTATGAACCCTCGGTGGCCGGCTCCCTCTCTTCGTATCCACCTGCTGAGCTCGACGAGGCGCTTCGAGTGGACGTCCGTGTTCTCGGAGACCTCCTCGGTGAGGTCCTGAGGCAGCAGGCGGGGCCGGATGTGTACGAGACCGTCGAGCGCATCCGGGAGCAGGGCAAAGCGCTGCGGGAACCCGATGCCAGCGATCGGGACCCGGCCCTCGCGGAGCTCTACGCGATTGTCGAGGCGCTCCCGCCCGAGATTGTGGGCGAAGTCGTTCGGGCCTTTTCTCTCTTCCTCACGCTTGCGAACACCGCAGAGCAACGACACAGGGTGCGCGAACGACGACGGGCCCAGATGCGCGCGGCTCGAGGGGTCGTCGTCGAACCTCGACTCGATTCCTGGAGCGACGCCATTGCAAAGATGATCGCCGCGGGGATCGACCCGGCGCGCGTGCACGAGGCTGCCAGCACGCAGTATGTGGAGTTCGTGCTCACCGCCCATCCGACTCAAGTGGTCCGGCGCACGCTCCTTCAGCGATACAATCGCATTGCGGATTCACTTCGCGCCGGCGATCGAAAGGACCTCACCCCGGACGAGCAGGGCGCCGTACGATCGCAACTTCGACGAGAGATCTCGACGGTCTGGCATACCGACGAGCTGCGTCGAAGCCGCCCGACGCCGACCGACGAAGTGCGTGGCGGGCTCGCGGTCTTGGAACAGTCGCTCTGGCACGCGGTTCCAAGCTTCCTGCGGCGTTTCGACAGTGCGCTCCGGTCGCAGACGGGACGTGGCCTTCCCATCGACGCCAGCCCCATTCGTTTTGGCTCGTGGATGGGTGGCGATCGCGACGGGAACCCCAACGTTACCGCGAAGGTGACGCGCGAGGCGGTCTTTCTGTGCCGTTGGACTGTGGCCAAGCTCCTCCACGACGAGGTCGATGCTCTCTGCCAGGAGCTCTCGATGGACACCGCGAGCGACGCGCTCCGTGAACTGGCCGGCACCGACCGGGAGCCCTACCGCGCGCTCCTGCGGAGGGAGCGCTCTCAGCTCGCCGATACGCTTCGCCGGATCGAGGACGAGCTCGACGCCCTGCAGTCGGGCGGACCCGAGCCACCGCTGCTCGAGTCATCCGCACCGGCTACGAAATCATTGATCGACGCGCTCATGCTGACGCGCAGCTCGCTCGAAGAGACCGGGCAACGGGTCGTTGCCGAGGGACGACTTCTCGATCTGATTCGCCGGTACCACTGCTTCGGCTTCCACATGGTGCGGATCGACATTCGCCAGGAGGCGGCCCGTCATACGAAGGTCCTCGACGAGTTGACTCGCTATCTCGAGCTCGGAGCCTACAGCGACTGGGACGAAGCAGAGCGTCAGAAGTTTCTCATCGCCGAGCTGGGCTCGAAGCGACCCCTCATTCCCGAGGACATGCCCGCCTCGAAGGAGGTCCAAGAGGTCCTGGACACGTTCCGCGTGCTGGCCACCCTGCCCCGGGATTCGCTCGGTGCGTACGTGATTTCGATGGCCCGTCAGCCGAGTGACGTGCTTGCGGTCGAGCTCCTGCAAAAGGAGGCACGGATCGCCGAGCCACTCCGCGTCGTTCCACTGTTCGAAACGATATCGGACCTACGGGCCTCTCGGGAAGTCATGACGCACCTCCTCGACCTGCCGTGGTACCGGGCTCGGATCGGCGGCAGGCTCGAAGTCATGATCGGCTACTCCGACTCGTCCAAGGATGGAGGCAGGCTCGCCGCGGCTTGGGAGCTTTACCAAGCGCAGGAACGCCTCGTCGAGCTTTGTCGTGCGCGCGGCGTCCACCTCACTCTGTTTCACGGGCGCGGCGGAAGCATCGGGCGAGGAGGCGGGCCGACCCACATCGCCATCCGCTCGCAGCCAGCCGGATCCATCGACGGGGCCCTCCGCGTGACCGAGCAGGGAGAGATGATCCAGTGGAAGTTTGGGACGCCCGACATCGCCGTGCGCAGCCTCGAGCTCTACTCGACGGCCACCTTGGAGGCGACGCTCACTCCACCTGCGGCGCCGAGCCCTGCGTTTCGGACTCGAATGGCCGCGCTGGCCGAGCGCGCGATGGCGGCCTACCGCGAGGTGACGCGTGGAAGTCGATTCGTTCCCTACTTCCATGTCGCAACGCCGGGCATCGAGCTCGGTTCGCTTCAGATCGGGTCGCGCCCGGCCCGGCGCAAGTCGGGCGACGGGCTGTCCGGCCTGCGTGCGATCCCCTGGATCTTCGCATGGACCCAGACCCGGCTGCTTCTTCCCGCCTGGCTCGGCATCGAGA
>CAMYJN010000346.1 GCA_947258625.1 uncultured Polyangiaceae bacterium
AGAGCTTGGGTGCCGAATCGTTGGTTGGGTCGGTCACGACCGTGAGCGTGCGTTTCCGGTTGCGGCGTTCGACGACCCGATCGCTGAACTTCGTCTCGAGGCCGGTCACGACGTTGGCCATCGGAATGTACTGCTGCGCGACGGGGCTCCAGATGGGAATCTGGGTCAGGTTGGCTACGTCGAGCCGAAGCGGCCCCGGCTGCCGGAACAAGACTGGAATGACTTCATCCTGCTCCCGATAGACACCGACGCGATGTCCCTCAAACGTCGACTGAATCGCCAGGGCGACACCCCGCGTCGTAATCCCCTGAGCGTCCGCTTGTTCTTCCGAAAGCCTCGGATGAATGACCTTCACGCGCTCGAACCAGCGCCCGCGCGAGCCCTTTGCGTCGCCGTCGGCTTCCATGATCGCCAGCGTCTGCTTCTCGAGGTCTCGAAGGACGTTGACGTCGGGGCCCACCAGCCGCGCCTCGATCTTGCCGGGCTTGCTCGGCCCCAGGTCGAAGGTTCGGCCGAACGCGATCGCATCCGGGGCAACGCTCTGGACGTACTCCTCGGCGCGTTTGATGTCGCGCCCGAGCGTCGTGTAGTCCTCGATGTCGACCAGGAACTGGGCGAAGCCGCTGTGCGTCTTCTCGGGCGTAAAGGTCAAAATGAAACGCAGCGGCCCTTGCCCAATAGACGAGGCAACGTGCGTGACTCCTTCGAGCTCCGCGAGCCCATTCTCGATGAGGTTCACACGTTGTTCGGTCACGTCGATGTGCTGATCGACCGGCCAGAAGACGTCGAGCCGATACTTTGGCGTCGTCGACGCCGGGAAGAACGTCTTGTCGGTGAACTGGAAGCCGTAGACCGAGACCGCAAAGACCCCGAACACCACGGCGACCGTGACCCAGCGAAAGCGAATGCAAAGTGCGAGAAACTTCTTGTACGCGTTGTAGAAGGCGCTGTCGTACGCGCCCTTGCCAGCCCTCTTTGCCTTCTCCTTTTCGCTTGGAGGCTTGAGGAACCAGATGCCCAAGAGCGGCGTGATCGTCATGGCCGTCACCCAGCTGAGCGAGAGCGAGATACCGATCACGATGAACAAGGACCGGCAGAACTCACCGGTGCTATCCGGAGACAATCCAATGGCGGCAAAGGCGATAATCGCCACCGCGGTCGCACCGAGCAGGGGCATCGAGGTCTGACCTGCGACTTCACGGGCCGCCTCTTCGGCGTCCATGCCGCCGTTGATGCGCACCAGCATGCCATCGATGATGACGATGGCGTTATCGACGAGCATCCCGAGGGCGATGATCAGCGCACCGAGCGAGATGCGCTCGAGGGCGACTCCGGCAGGGCCCATGAAGATGAACGTCCCGGCGATCGTGAGTACCAAGACGAAGCCAATGATCAAGCCACTGCGGAGCCCCATGAACAGCAAGAGGACGACGATCACGATCAACACGGCCTCGATGAGATTGACGAGGAAGGCATCGATCGCGGTGGTCACCATGTCGGACTGCATGTAGATGACCTCGAGCTCCATCCCGAGCGGGCGCTGCCCCTGCAGCTCTTGGAGCCGCTGCTTGATGCCCTCGCCCATGGTGACGACGTTGCCGCCCTTCTCGGTGGAGACGCCGATGCCGATCGCTTTGTGGCCGTCCATGTGCAGCTTGCTGCTGGCCGGCTCCTCGTACCCGCGCCTGATGTTCGCGATGTCGCGAAGCCGCACCTGCGATTTGTCCCCCGTGCTGATGAGGATGTCGCCAAGATCTTGCGACGAATCGATGAGCGAATCCGGCTGGATGCTCAGATACTCCGACCCGGCCTGCACCATGCCCGCTTCGACGACGACGCCTTCGGCAACGAGCTTGTCCGAGATGGCATCGGGCGAGATGCCGATCTGCGAAAGCCGCTCTCGATCGAATTCGACGTAAACCGCCTCCTGGACGACGCCGAAGAGCTCCACCTTCGCGACGTCTTTGACGAGGACGAGCTCCCTGCGCAGCATCTTTGCGACGTCGTAGAGCTCTCGATAGCTGTACTCGTCGCCGTAGAGCCCCAGAAACACGCCGTACACGTCGGAGTAGTCGTCGTTCACGATCGAGGGGCCGGCACCCGGCGGCAGGTTCCCCTGCGCGTCACCCACCTTGCGCCGAAGCTCGTCCCAGACCTGAGGGAGCGCTTTGCTACTCACCGTCGAACGCATCTCCACGGTGATGGTCGACAGGCCCGGAATGTTTCGTGACTCGATGCGCTTGATCTTGCCGAGCTTCTGGATCGCCAGCTCGAGCTCGTCGCTCACTTCTTCTTCGACCTCGTACGGCGTCGCGCCCGGGTACGGCGTGATGACGAGCGCCTCTTTGATGGTGAACTCCGGATCTTCGAGACGCGGAAGGCCGTTGAACGACTGAAAGCCGGCGTAGAGCGCACCCACCGTCAGGACGATGATCAGGGTACGGTTTCGAAGCGAAAAGTCGGTCAGGTTCATTTCCGAGTCTCGTCGGATTGCTCGAGCTCGGTGACGACCATGCCCTCGTTGAGCAGGTGGACGCCCGACATCGCGATCGCCTGGCCTTCTTCGAGACCTTCTTTCGCCACGATGCGGTCGCCGGTGATCTTACCCACCTCGACCGGCAGCCTGGACACCGTCATCGAATCTGCGTCGACCAACCAGACGTAAGGCTTACTTTCGCTGTCGGCGAGCACGGCCTCCACGGGCAGCAAGAAGTCTTCCGCGGCCGTCGTCCTGAGGCCCGTCATCACGAGCTTTGCCGTCATCCCAGCCAGAATGCCAACACCCTCCGGCTTCTTCATGCTGAAGGTCGCCCGGAAGGTGCGGGTGTTTGGATCCGCGGCAGTGGCAAGCTCGGTCAGCTTGACGGGGAACTGGCGACCCGGAAGCGCGGAGAGCTCGACCATCGGTTTGGCCCGTGCGTTGAACTCTTCGAAGTTGGTTCGCCGTTGACCACCGGCCAGATCCCGTTCCGGGACATCGACCACAACTTCCATCACCGACTCGTCCTGCAGCAGCAGGACGGCCTCCCGCGCCGCAACATTCCGGAAGTCGGTCACGAGCTTTCGGGCGATCACCCCATCGAAAATCGCTCGGAGCTTGGTGTCCTCGAGCGCCTTTTGCTGGATCCTGAGCTCGGCGCGGCTCACGTCGCGCGAACGGGTAGCCACATCGAGGTCGCGCTGCGTTCCCGATCCGGACGCGAACAGCTTGCTCTCGCGACGATACTCGGCATCGGCAAGCCGCAGACGTGCGCGCGCGGCCTCGACCTGGGCCTGATAGTCCCGCGGGTCCAGACGCGAGAGGATCTGGCCCTTCTTGACGCGCTGCCCCTCCTCGACGTTCCAGTCGATGATGAGGCCTTCGACCTCGAAGGCGAGCTCGACCTCTTTGACGGCCTTGATGCGACCCGGATAGTCAGGCCGCGTGGTCCCCTGTTGCCCCGCGAGCCTGTAAATTTTGATCGGCCGCGGGATCGGCTCGGGCTCGACCACCACCTCTTCCTTACAAGAGACGAGGATCAGAAACACGAGCACCAACGGCACCGGGCCGACGCCGCGGGCAAGCATTCTAGGGGGCATGGCGGGTTCCGTCTTCAAGGCGAGTCTTTGGGGTTCCGAGGACGTCTCGGCGCCCGCGAGCATATGCGGGCCGGCGGAGTTTGCCAGGGCAAACTATCACGACGCAAGCGCTCGCCAGAGGAAAAATTGCTGCGATGGCCTAGGGAATCGGAGACGCGTCGACTATGCTTCGCCCTCTATGCGGCTGCTTTGCCTATCCCTCATCGCCTTTTTCCTCGCCGCGCCGCTCGCCAGCGCGCAAACCGAGAAGCCTCAGGTGAAAGTAACCGCGGTGTTCGACGGACCATCGCCTGTGTTCGACGCCGTCACCGAGGATTTGGCGCGCGAGATTCAAACTCAGCTATCCGA
>CAMYJN010000347.1 GCA_947258625.1 uncultured Polyangiaceae bacterium
CGTGGCTGGACGTCGGGCGCCGACATCGCCGCCGATGGAACGATCTTCGTCGTCGCTCGTGAGCGCTCGGACGACAACACGGACAGAGACGCGACGCTCTTGCGCTATTCGCCGGGGGCCACCTTGACCGAGGTCGGGAGCTTCCTTGCGCCGGGCAGCAACGACACCCGCCCCAACACACTCGCCGTCCGAGGAAGCGAGGCATGGTTCATCGCGTACGACGTCACGCAGGTGCCGCCGGACTACCATATCGTCAGGTACGCGAACGGCTCCGTCGCGTCGTTCGATGTCATCGAGTACGGTGACAACGTGTTTGTCCGTGATCTCGCCGTCGCCCCAGACGGCAAGATCTGGGCCGTCGGCCAAGGCCACGATCAAGCGACCAACACCTGGCGTGCGACCATCTGGGAGGAGGGCGAAGCCGAGTTCGCGCTCCTGGCGGAGCTCGAGCGGACGCCAGGCGTCGATGAATCCGACACGATCATGGCCCTGGCGTTCGACGAGGCCGGCCGGTACTGGACGTCGTATTATACGATCGAGAACGAGCACTATCGGTGGAGGTCTGGTTCGGGGATGGTCGACGCGCCTCAGGCCTCGTTCGCCTGGCATGACGATTTCGGGCTCGATGCGAGCAAGGCCAGTCTGACCACCCGTGTCGCGATCCATCCATCCGGCGCCGTGTTCACCGGCGGCAACGCGGTCGACGCCGACGATTGGCAATGGGGCATCGTGCGCCAGGGGACGACCGCCGGGTTCGCCCCCTCCGACAAGTTCATCCATGGGCGCGACGGCGCCTACGTGTCCAATGTCTCGAGCATCCTCGTCGACAAGCAAGGGAACGTGTGGGCCGCATACATGTCCCGTCCGGACACTTGGTTCCCCAAGCTCACCACTCTGAGAAAGATGGCCTGCCTCGATACGGACCCCCCTGATCCGTCCTGAAATGAAATCGGCTGTGTGTAGCGGCTCGGCCCGTATTCTCTGCGCGCACCGGCGATGAAAGGGCGAACCGCACGAGGACGGCACCAGGCTGAGCGTCGAAGTCGAGTACACACTTCCCGGTGCGGTACTAGGGAAGCTCGCCGAGCACTTAACGGTCCGCCGTATGAAACGAGATGTTCAATCTTCTCTTTTGAACGTGAAGGACATGCTCGAGGGCTAAGAGCAACCGCTCCGCTCGGAAATCCTTGTTCACGGCCCCGTCGTTTCGGTATAGTCCGCCGAATCATGCCGGCTCGACCACTCACCGTCCTCGGCGGTCACCCCAGCGGCCCCGCTGCGACGATCCGCAAAGATAACTGGTGGGTTTCGCCAGTGGTCACGCTTACCGTGCTCACGGTCTTTTCCATCTATGTGACCTGGGCCGCATTCCAGGGCGAGAACTACTACGCCAATCCCTATCTCAGCCCGCTCTATTCGCCCGTCCTTTATACCGACCCGTCCGTGCCTGGAGCGGCTCCGCTGGCCCACGCCTGGTTGGGGGCATGGCCCGCCTGGTGGCCGAGTTTTCTGCCAGCATCGCCTGCGCTCCTCATCCTCTTCTTTCCGGGGGTTTTCCGGTTCACCTGCTACTACTACCGCAAGGCGTACTACCGCGCGTTCACCGGGTCGCCCCCTGCATGCGCCGTGAATCCGGTCACGACTCGCAAGTATCGGGGCGAAACCGCCTGGCTCATTTTCCAGAACCTCCATCGCTACGCGCTCTACTTCGCGGTCGCGTACATCTTCATCCTTTATTACGACGCCTTCATTTCGCTGTTCCGGAACGGGGAGTTTGGCATCGGCGTCGGCAGCGTCGTGCTGTTCCTCAACGCGACGTTTCTCGCCGGATACACCTTCGGCTGCCATGCGCTTCGGCATCTGGTCGGGGGCGGGATGGACTGCCTGTCCTGCGGCGAACAAACCGTTCGCTACGGCGCGTGGAAGAGGGTGAGCTGGCTCAACGCACGG
This sequence comes from uncultured Polyangiaceae bacterium, assembly GCA_947258625.1. Taxonomy (GTDB): domain Bacteria; phylum Myxococcota_A; class Polyangia; order Polyangiales; family Houyiibacteriaceae; genus SG8-38. The sequence continues at coordinate 1,951 of CAMYJN010000347.1, forward strand.
CACCCCAATTTCGCCTGGATCAGCCTCTGCTGGGTTGGGTTCACCGACGTTTATGTCCGGCTGGTCTCGATGGGCGTGATCACCGACCTCAATACTTGGACGAACTAGCGATCGATGAACGTAGGCGAGATCCAGACCTTCGAACACGATGTGCTCGTCATTGGCGCAGGCGGTGCTGGCCTCCGCGCTGCCATCGAGTGCAGCGCGCGCGGGCTCAACACGGGCGTCATCTCCAAGAGCTTGCTCGGCAAGGCGCATACCGTCATGGCCGAGGGCGGCATGGCCGCTTCGCTCGGCAACGTCGACCGGCGCGACAATTGGAAAATCCACTTCCGAGATACGATGCGAGGTGGGAAATTCTTGAACCAATGGCGCATGGCGGAGCTGCACGCGAAGCAAGCCCCCGAGCGCGTCCGCGAGCTCGAAGAGTGGGGGGCGGTGTTCGATCGCACCCCCGACGGATTGATCAATCAGCGCAACTTCGGTGGCCATCGCTATCCACGGCTCGCGCACGTCGGCGATCGCACCGGTCTCGAGCTCATCCGCACCCTTCAGGACCATGGGGTCCACCAGGGCATCCACTTCCACATGGAGTGCACAGCGCTTCGACTCCTCCTCGACTCGGGCCGAATCGCCGGAGTGGCAGGCTATTGGCGTGACACGGGTCGATTCGTCCTGTTTCGTACGCCCTGCGTGATCATGGCGACGGGTGGCGGCGGCAAGGCCTGGAACGTCACGAGCAACTCTTGGGAGTACACCGGCGATGGAGCGGCGCTTGCGTACGAAGCAGGCGCCGAGCTCATGGACCTCGAGTTCACCCAGTTCCATCCGACCGGCATGGTCTGGCCGCCTTCGGTTCGGGGCACCTTGGTCACCGAGGGTGTTCGCGGTGACGGTGGGATCTTGCTCAACAGCAAGGGCGAGCGCTTCATGTTCAACTACATCCCAAAGCGATTCGCTTCGGAGACGGCGGACACGATTCTCGAAGCCGATAAGTGGCCCGACGACCCAAGCGCCCGCCGCCCGCCCGAGCTGCTGACGCGCGATGTGGTCGCGCGGGCGATCCGAGCCGAGGTGCAGGCCGGGCGCGGTTCACCCCATGGCGGCGCGTTCCTCGACATCGCATCGCGCCGGCCCGCCGATGCGATCAGGCGAAAGCTCCCGTCGATGTATCACCAGTTCAAAGAGCTCGCGGAAGTCGACATCACCACGACGCCGATGGAGGTAGGCCCGACGCTGCATTACTTCATGGGCGGGATTCGCGTCGACGCGGACTCGCAGCAGACCAACGTGCCGGGATTGTTTGCCTGCGGCGAATGTGCGGCGGGTTTACACGGGGCCAACCGCCTCGGCGGCAACTCGCTCTCCGATCTGATCGTCTTCGGGCGGCTCGCTGGCATCGGAGTCGCTGCGTATCTCTCCGAGCAGGGCACGACCCCTCGCGCTGACGACGCGCAAATCATTGCGGCGTTCCGTGAGGCGACCAGCATCTTGAACCGGGAATCGGGCGAGAATCCTTACCTGATGCACGAGGCGATCCAGGACGTGATGAGCAGCAACGTGGGAATCGTCAGGACGGGGGAAGAGCTGCAAACCGCGGTCGAGCAGCTCGAAGCCTTGAAGACCCGTGCCAAAAGCCTAAAAGCCCCCGGGACCAGCCAGTACAACCCAGGCTGGCACGAGGCGCTATCGGTGAAGTCGCTCCTGGTCGTCGGCGAGGCCGTTGCGCGGGCTGCATACATTCGCGAGGAAAGCCGGGGGGCCCACACGCGCCTCGACTTCGAGGGTGAGCGCGACGAATGCGCGCGCTTCAACGTCGTCACCAAGAAGGGGCCCAACGGCGAGATGCAAGTCGAGAAGGTGGAGCGCCCCGATCCACCCCAGGAGCTCGCGGCAATTGCCAACGCGACCCTCGAAGATCTCGAAGGAGGCAAAGTCGGATGAGCCCACGCAAGTTCAAGGTTTGGCGCGG
>CAMYJN010000348.1 GCA_947258625.1 uncultured Polyangiaceae bacterium
GCTCCCCCGACACGCGCCAAATCGAGCGCGCGGACGGCACGTGAGTACGGCGCGTTATCCGCCGCATCGAAAAATACTTTCCGCTCTCCGCGCGCAATCAACACACGCCTGAGCTTCTCGGCAAACTCCGCGTCCGGAACGATCTCTTTGTTGATCTGGAAATGCCCTTCGGGATTCACGCTGATCACCAGCGGCTGTTTCTCGTTCGGATCGGGAGGCGTGATGTCCTCGGAATCAGGCTTATCCGGCACGTGCACCCAGAAGTGCGCCGGCATGAGCGGCATGATCACCATGAAGATGATCAAGAGCACCAGGACGACGTCCACCAACGGCGTGACGTTCATCTCCGGTCTCGCTTTGCCCTTTTTTCCTTCGGCGGTGCCTATGTTCATTCCCATGAGATCCGCCTTTAGTTGATGGCCCGCTTGGTTTTGCGAACGCTTTTGGCGAACGCAGCCGCGTCGTCCAACGCCGCCCTGGTAGCTCGCAGCGCGACCCCCGGGAACCCGACGTTCTGCACGATGGCCATGACATCCCGCACCTTGTCGTAGGTCAGCCGGTGGTCGCCGCGAAGAACGAGCTTCTTGGCCGGGTCGTTGGCGTTCGCAGCCCTGAGGTGGGCGTCGAGCTCGTCCCTATTCACTCCGTAGTCGTCGAGATAAAGCCGTCCGTCGACGTCGATCGAAAGGACATAGGGGTCGGGCTCGCCTTTGCGCTCCTCGTCGGGGTTCTCGAGCTTCGCGAGCTCGAGGTTCTGATCGCTCACGGCCGCCGGCAGGATCACCATGAAGATGATCAGAAGCACCAAGACGACGTCCACCAATGGCGTGACGTTCATCTCCGGCTTTACTTTTTCGCGCTTCTTTCGTGAGAGACTAGACATGGGTTCGTCCGTTTAGAGGGTCTCGTTCATTCCGCCGGAAAGGGTGCCGCGACCTGGCCGTTGATCGCCGAGCTTGGCGAATCCAGGATCGCCTCGGGGTCGCCACCGAGGGCGCCCGCTTCGAGCTGGTCGACGAGCTCGCTTCCTGCGTTGGCAAGGCCCGCTTCGTACTTGGAGATCAGCCCGCTCAACCAGTTGAAGAGCATCACGGAGGGGATCGCGACCATGAGGCCGTACCCCGTCACGTAGAGCGCTTCACCGATGAGAGGCCCAATCGTGCTCAGGCCCCCGCCACCGTCCTGTCCGATGACCTTGAAGGCACCGAGAATCCCGAAGACGGTTCCGAGCAAGCCGACGAAAGGTGCGGTCGAACCGGCCGTGGCCAGCACGCTCATGCCCTTGTTCAGGTTGGTGCTGAGATTCTCACCGGTGCGCTCGAGGTTGCGCTGCGTGAACTCGGCCGCACGGTCCCGGCTGTGGCCAAGCGCAAGGTTCTCTTGAAAAACCTTGATTCCTTCGTAAATGAATCGCGCGAGATGGCTGCGCTTCTTTGCGTCTTCGGCAACCTGCATGACGGCATTGGCGTCGCCCCGCTCCATCGGCTCTGAAACGTCGGCGGCGAACTTGCGCGAGCGCCGCTTCGACATGAACAGCATCAGCAGTCGGTCGATGGTGACTGTGATACCCCAGATGCCCTGAATCGTGAGCACGACCACCGCGCTCTTCACGATCGGATTCATCGTGTGCCACATCTCGAGAATGTTGATTTCCATGGCTAGTACCTCTCTCTCAAATATTGGACGGCTTGAACGTAAACTGTCGCCGGTACGGGTAGGGGACCGCTGTACCGTCAGGTAAGCGCGCGGGCTCGAATCGCTGAGCCAAGGCGCACTTGAGAATCGACTCGTCGGGAATGAGCGCGTGTGATGCCTCCATCTCGGCTTTCACGGGCACTCCGTCCGGCATGATCAAGAGGCGCACCCGCACACGAATTGTCTCGGCGCTGGTGCGCACCTCGAGCGGAACCTCGGGCGCGCGGCAGCCGCTCAAGAATTTGGGACGGCTGACGGTCTCGCGCCTCTGGCGGGGCCCACGCTTCTTCTTCCCCTTGCTCCCGCCTCCGCCGATCATCTCGTCGATGTTGATCTCTTCGACCTCGGCAAGGCGGCCTTCGCTCGCTTCTTGAAGTGCTTCATCCGGAATTTCCTGCGGCGCGCTCAAGCCGCGCTTCTGACCGGGCTCGGCTTTCACTTCCTTGGGCGCTTCCTTCTTCTTGATCGGCTTGGGCTTGGGCTTCGGTCTCTCTTGCTCGACCGGCGTTGGAGCCGCGGCGAACTGCACCTCGACGTCTCGTTCCTGCCGATCCACGACGACTTTGGCCGTCGCGACCGCCGCGGCTACGCCCAGCCCCGCGATGACGTAGACCACGGACGAGACGGCGAGCGAAAGGCCCATGCGGCCTCTCGATTCGCTCGATTCCCTCTTCGTCTTGTCGAAATCACTAAACATCAGTCGGTCACTTCAATCGGTACCCGACGCCGCGCACGGTTTCGATTTGTCGTCCCACCTCTCCGAGCTTTTCTCGAAGGCGTTTGATGTGCGTGTCGACCGTCCGTGTTTCGAGCGTCCCGGCGTGATGCCAAACCGCTTCGAGCAAAGCCTCACGGCTGCGAACGAATCCACGGTGCCGCGCCAAGTCGATCAGCAGCTTGAACTCCAGCGCGGTCAGCCCGACAACCCTCCCGTCGACCGTGACCTCGTGCCCCGGAATATCGATGCTCAGCCGGTCGATCTGAAATCGATCGATGGGCTCATCCAACTGGGCTTGCGAGCGCCTAAGGACCGCGCGCAAGCGCAGAGCCAGCTCCCGCGGGCTGTACGGCTTCGGTACGAAGTCGTCCGCTCCAAGCTCGAAGGCCAAGACCCGGTCCACCTCGTCGTGACGGCCGGAAACCAGAATGACGGGCTTGGTCCGCGTCTCGGGTCGCTCCCGAACGCGTTTGAGCAGCTCGGTGGCGCGCATGTCGGTCAACTGGTCTTCTACGATCAGGCCTCCGGCGCCCTGCTTGCTGAGCAGTCGAATGGCGCTCTCGCCGTCGCCAGCGGCCTCCAGATCGGGCCCACTCGGGCCGAGAGACTGCCTTAGCGCCGTAAAGAGCGAGCGGTCACCTGCTACGACGCAACGATCTATCGCCATCATCGACGAGAGCTTGGGCAGCGTTGGTGACAGAACTGCGGCGCGATCGTGTCGAGATCGTGATTCGTCCGTGGCAGTCCTGTGTCGAAAATCGGGGTCAAACCACGACCCAGAGGTGACGCCGTGTCGTCGCCCGGCTGTCACACGGCTGTCACACAGTGGGCTCAGAGTCGGGGCGATTGGAGCCAGTACATTGAGAAAAGCGTATCAAAATCACTTGGTTTTTGCGGTTCTCGCCGCAGCCCTTCTCGCGTCCTCGTGCACCTCGGGAAAGAGCCGGCAGGAAGCTGACGGACCCAAGGAAACGGCGCAGACGCGACAGAGCTCGACGCTGACGATCAAAGGCTCCGACACGATGGTGATCTTGGCTCAGAACTGGGCGCAGGCCTTCATGAAGGCCAACCCGGGCAAGGTGATCCAGGTTTCCGGCGGTGGGTCCGGGACCGGCATGGCGGCGCTGATCAACGGCACCGCGGACCTCGCGAATGCCAGCCGGCCGATCAAGGACAAGGAGCGCAAGCAGCTCGCCAAGCGCCGCAACGCAGAGGTCGAGGAGTTCCGCGTCGCCCTCGACGCGCTCGCCGTCTATGTGCCAGCGTCCAACAAAATCGAATCGCTCACAATCCCTCAGCTCAAGAGCATCTTCCGCGGCAAGACCACGAACTGGAAAGACGTGGGCGGTGAAGACAAGCCCATCGTTCTCTACAGCCGGGAAAACAGCTCCGGCACGTACGCGTACTTCAAGGAACACGTTCTCGAGAACGAAGACTTCGCCGCGACGGCACAAACGCTGCCGGGCACCGCAGCCGTGATCAACGCGGTCAGCAAGGATTCGGGCGG
>CAMYJN010000349.1 GCA_947258625.1 uncultured Polyangiaceae bacterium
CGGCGCCGTCCAAGTCCTAGGTCCGGCCCCGGCACCCCTCGTCCGCCTCCGAGGCCGCTACCACTACCGTCTTCTGTTGAAGTCCCCCGACAGAAAGCTCCTCCGCAACGTAGCCGCCCACATTGCCGCCCGAATCGAAGACGGCCTTCCCCCCGCCCACGCCACACTAGACATCGACCCGCTCTAGGGGACACTCTCCACCCCTCCAACCCCACGAAACCAGACACCTTCTCCGTGAAAGATCGCAGCGACTCCTGGGCAGGGCCTTCATGTGTCGCTGCGATCCTTGCCTGAGAATCGCAGCGTTTTCGAGTGCTTACGGGGTAGGAGAGTGTCCCCTTTGGGCCGCGTCTTCCGCCGCGAGAAATCCAAAGGTCAGCGCGGGGCCGATGGTGCCGCCGGCGCCTGGGTAGCTGCGTCCCATCACTGAGGACGACGAGTTGCCCGCCGCATAGAGCCCCGGAATCACGCGACCGTCCGCTTTCAGCACGCGACTGTGCGCATCGGTCACGAGACCACCCTTGGTCCCGAGGTCGCCCGGGTAGATTTGCACCGCATAGAAAGGAGGCGTTTCGATCGGGCCGAGCGAGCAGTTGGGCTTCACGCTCGGATCGCCATAGTAGCGGTCTTGCGCGCTCCAACCTCGGTTGTAGTCTGGGTCTTCACCCTTGACCGCATGCTCGTTGAACCGCGCGATCGTCGACTTCACCGTCGCCGCTGGAATCTCGAGTTGTTCGCAAAGCGCGTCGAGGGTCGCGGCTTTGTAGAGAAACTTGCCGTCGCGGTAACGACGCGGGAGCTGCTTGTCCGGCATGACCTTGCCCGGCGCAACGGGCCCGGCGATCGACGACCTCCGGTACGTCGCATCGAAAATGTGAAACCAGCGAGGTTCGGTCGCGCCCGTTTTCGCGACATCGTCGTACATGCCGTTGACCACGTCGATGTACGGCGCCGCCTCATTGGTGAATCGCTTCCCCGACTGGTTGACGAACAGCCCATGCGGCAGACTCTTCTCGACGACCAGCACCCAGGAATACGGCGACTTCGGAACCATCGAGACAGGCGTCCACCAGGCCTCGTCCATCATGTCGAGCGCACCGCCGGCATCGCGTCCCATGCGAATCGCGTCTCCGGTGTTCGACGGGGTTCCCGCGGTCCACTCGGTCGTGATCGGTTGCCGCTGATACTGCTTCCGCATCTCGAGGTTACGCGAGAAGCCGCCCGCCGCGAGCACGACGCCCCGATTTGTCTTCACGCGAATCGGTTCGCCCTCCTTGCGGACCACCGCCCCGACGACCTTGCCATCTTCGAAAACGAGCTCTTCGACGCTGGTATTGAGCCAGGCTGGGACGTTGCGCTCTTTGAGCGAAAGCAGAAGGCGACCCATCAAAGAGTTGCCCGCGCAGAGCTTCGTGTCGCGCCCCCAGCGCTTCCGTTTGAAGTAGCGCAGCATGTACAAAAACATCTGCCAAGCCATGAACATCATGGTTTTGAAGCCCACACCGATCGCAGCCTGCGCCTCCTTCGCGGTGATGCCGAACTTGCCGAGAATCTGCGACTGCGGGTGCGGCTTGCGCAATCGAATCAAGTCCTCGCGCAGCCGCGACCCGTCGAAGGGTACCGGATCCATCGACCGACCACCGGGCAGCCCACCCGGTGCCTCGGGGTAGTAATCGGTATACTTCGCGAGTGGGACGTAGCGCACATGCGTCTTTTCGTGCAGGTACGCGAGCACGCGCTTGCTCTCGCGGATGTAAAGCCAGAGGCGTTCGTCGGGCACCTCCCCCTTGGTGATGTGCTTCAGATAGTCGAAGCCTTTTTCGTCAGAATCCGCGATTCCTTCACGGGCCATACCGGGGTTGTTGGCGACCCAGCAGACCCCGCCCGACATCGCCGAGTTTCCACCGAAGAGCTCGCTCTTCTCGACCAGCAGTACGTCCAACCCGAGATCGTGCGCGCGCACCGCAGCGCCCATTCCGGCAGCTCCGCTTCCCATCACGAGCAAATCGACTGTACGGTCCCACTCCGCCATTGCGGCGCTCCTTCTCTCGGGGTCGGTTCGAAAATAGAACATGTTCTAGCGTCGCGCGCGTGTCAAACGTCCCGATCTTGCGACCGGGGTTGCTCAGCGCTAAAAAATGCTTAGGTTTCAGCGGTCTTGAGCGCCCGGCCGCTCGGAGGTTCCCAAGTGATTCGCCCCATACTCTTCTACCCCGATAAGCGGCTCCGCGAGCCCGGCAAAGACGTTGAGGTCTTCGATGCGGAGCTGCACCGCTTGGTCGACGACATGGCGGAGACGATGTACGCGGCTCCGGGTGTCGGTTTGGCTGCCCCGCAGATCGGCGTCTCGAAGCGCCTTTTCATCGTGGATGTGGCCTCTGGCGAGGACGAGCCGAGCGACCTACGCGTCTTCATCAACCCCGAAATCATCGCTGCCGAAGGCGAGACTACATTCAACGAGGGTTGCCTCTCGTTTCCCGGTATTCGCGAAGACATCGACCGAGCCGAGCGCATCACCGTCCGGGCGGTCGACCAAGACGGCAAGCCTTTCGAGCTCGAGGCCGAGGGCCTGTTGGCGATCGCGATTCAACACGAAAACGATCACCTCAATGGCGAGCTGATGATCGACCATCTCAGTGTCTTGCGCCGTCGTTTGGTGCATCGCGCGATGAGTAAGCGTGCGGCGGTCGACGCCGCGCAGTGACAGCCTGTGAGAACGATTTTTTTCGGCAGCCCCGAGTTTGCGGTGCCTTGCCTCGATGCACTGCACGAGATCAGTGAGGTCGTGACCGTCATCTCACAACCGGACCGGCCCGCGGGGCGAGGGCTTGCCATGCGGCCCCCGCCCGTGAAGCAACGCGCATTGGAGCTCGGGCTTGATGTCTGGCAGCCGACCAGAGTGCGGACCCCCGAGTTCGCCGAACGCCTTCAGTCGCTCGAGGCAGACGTGGCCGTCGTGGTCGCGTACGGGCGAATCCTTCCCCCTGCCGTGCTCGAGGCACCCCGCGCCGGCTGCGTGAACGTTCACGCTTCGCTGCTTCCACGCTGGCGAGGCGCGGCGCCGATTCAATGGTCGATCGTTCACGGCGACGAGGAGACGGGGGTCACCCTGATGCAGATGGACGAGGGCATGGACACCGGCCCCATTCTCGCCACCGCATCGACCCGGATCGAAGTTGATGACGACGCCGCCACCCTCAGTGAGAAGCTTTCGACCATGGGCGCGGCGCTCCTGCGGGAACATCTGCCGCGCTACGTCGCCGGCGAGCTCACCCCTAGGCGCCAAGACGACGCCGCCGCGACGATGGCGCCTCTCCTCGATAAGGCACACGGCCGAATCCAATGGAACAAATCGGCGCGCGCCGTGCATAATCAGATCCGCGGCATGAATCCTTGGCCGGGTGCGCATACGGTTCTTGGCGAGCGGCGCATTAAGGTGCATCGCGCGCTCGCGACGACGCTTGATCCAGAAGGGGCCCGCCCCGGCCAGGTGATCGCGCTCGATCCGGAGGGCATCCTCGTCGCCTGTGCCGAGGGAACGCTCGAAATTCAAGAGCTTCAAGAAAGTGGCCGGAAGCGCGTCGACGCGCGTTCCTTCGCCAGCGGGCGCGGGGTTGCCGTGGGCGATTGCTTTTCGAGCGAAGGGACCGAGCAATGAAGATCTACACGAAGACGGGCGACGCTGGCGAGACCGGCCTTTTTGGGGGAGATCGGGTCTCGAAAGCATCGCTTCGGGTCGAGACCTACGGCGAGGTCGACGAACTGAACAGCGTCGTGGGTTGGGCGCGCATAGCAGCGTCGGATCCGGAGCTCGATGCCCTCCTCAATCAGATCCAGAATGATTTATTCGAAGTGGGTGCGGAGCTAGGCTCGACGGCCGAGCGCAAACAGAAAAGTATGATGCCTCTGAT
>CAMYJN010000350.1 GCA_947258625.1 uncultured Polyangiaceae bacterium
CGCTTGTGCTGCCAGACCAAGCTCATCGGCGGCGCCGACACCCAAGTCACGCTGAGAGTCTGCGAAGACTAAGAGAAGGGAACTGTCCGCTTTTCGGAAAGCTGAGGCTCAGCCAGCCGGCTCGAGAATCACCGCCGGGATGATCCGATCGGTCCAAGTCGCGTAGCTGGCGAAGTCGGGGTAGTGCGCGGCGGTCATCCCTTGTGTGCGCGTCGCAAGACGGCGAGATAGAGCCGATCGGTGGTTCGTAGCGGAAGCTTCTCGATCGCCGATCGCAGCTTGTCGGGATGGACCGAGTAGACGGGTTTGGGTCGTTTGGTTGTCAGCGCGGTTTCGATGACCTGAGCCAGTATGTCGGGGTCGCGCGCAGACTCGATCTCTTTGCCGGCGAGCTTTTTGAGCTTGCGGATGGCCTGAGCGAACTTCGGCGTTTCGGCTTCTGCCGCGGTAAAAGCGTCTTCGATGCCCGCAACCATGTTGGTCCGAAAAGCGCCCGGCTGAATCGTGACGACCTTGATCCCGAGGAGTGCGAGCTCGCGGCGCAGGGCTGTCGAATACGCCTCGATGGCGTGCTTGCTCATCGCGTAAGGTCCGTTGAACGGCGCCGCGCTCTGCCAACCCGTCTCGGAGCTGAGGTTGATGATGCGGCCCTTGGCGGCCTCGACCAAAGGAAGGAACGTCTTGTTGACTCGATACGTGCCCATCACGTTGATGTCGAGAATCCGTGCGAGCCGCTCTTCAGGAATGTCCGTCAGAGAGCCGATCCCCATCACCCCGGCAAAGTTCACGATCCCTTCGAGGCGACCGGTTTGGCTTGCAACAGCATCGTATGCGCTCTGGACGCTCTGCGAGTCCGTCACGTCCATCTCCACCGGAACGACATCCGGGTCATGCATCGAATCGCGGAGCAAGTCCTTGCTGATGTCGGCCGCAAACACCTTCCAGCCATCGGCGAGGAGGCGTTCGACGGTCGCATGACCGAGGCCGCCGCCGGCTCCTGTCACGAGCACTGTCTTCTTCGTCATGTGCCTTCTATAGACCCGGAACAGATGGTTTCAATCCGCCTCCAGCGTACGGAAAGACGGCGCAAAGTGTCGAAGAAGGAACTCTTTGACGCTGTCGGTGAACGCGTCGTTCCGGTCGCCGGCGACCATGTGGTGGGCGTCCGCGAGGTCGACGTACTCCGCATGTGGCACCATTTCGAGAAACTCTGCGGCGGTTTCCTTCGACACCAGGTCACTCTGGCGCCCGCGGATCAGCAGCATCGGGATGTCGATGCTGCGGACGTCTTGGAGCCGTTCCTTCAGCTTGCGATCGTTTTCCTCGGTGTACCGGCCCGGCTCCCAGGTCTTCAGCATGTTCGGGTCCCAATGCCAGTAGTAGCGGCCGTCCTCCTTCCGCCTCAGGTTCTTGGCCAAGCCAGACAAATCCTTGGGTCGTTTCCTGTGCGGTAGATACGCCGCGATCGAATCCGCGACCTCCTCGAGCGAATCGAACCCCGACGTGCCCTCCGTCATGAAACCGATGATGCGATCCACACCATCTGTTTCGAGACGAGGCGTGACGTCGACCAGAATCACGGCTTTGGCAACGGACTCTTCCTGTTCGGTCTCGGCGAGAAGTGAAGCGATGCCGCCCAGCGACGCGCCCACCAAGATCGGCTTTTGACCGAGTTGCGCGATGACCTGCTGCAAGTCTTCGGCGAAGTGATAGACGCGATACTCACCGAGGCGTGCCCAGCTGCTCTCGCCGTGACCACGGTGGTCCATACAGATTGTGTAGAACCCATGCTCAGCCAGCAGCTGTGCACTGTTTCCCCAGGCATGCCGCGTTTGCCCGCCTCCATGAAGGAAGAGCACCGGCTGGTCGCTCGGGTCCCCATAGGCGTCCGCCGCGATCGACATGCCATTGGGCAGTTCGAATCGGAGCGAAGGGGCCGGGAGTGCAAAAGCGTCGGTCATGACCTCAGGAAACCTGATCGACAGTCGGCCACGCGCAAACCGGATGCGAGTCGCTCATCATGTCGATGACGCGCTGGGCGATGCAGCCCGGCAACTTCGGTGAAAACGATCGAACGCCAGAGGTGAGGAAGAGCAAGACCGCAGGCGTGACCATCCCGAGCAGCATCATCCTCGCGAATACGATGCGCGACTCCGACGCGCCTTCGGTAACTTCACGAAGGCGCGCTTGCACGATTTGCTGCGACCGCATCAGCGTTTCACCCACGAGCTCTTCCGGAATGTTCTGCCGAGGCCCAAACATGATTCCAAGGAGAAACTTCGCGGTGATCGGGCGCTTGGTCATGTTGGTGAGAACGAACTTCACGAAGCGTTGGCAAACCTCGAATGAGGTTTTCGCCAAGGCCAGGTCGGCTTCGAGCTCGTCGCAGTACTCGGCATGGCGGTCGGTAATGAGATCGATGAGGAGGTTCTCCTTGCTGCCGAAGAAGTGATAGAGGCTCGGTGCGGAGGTGCTCGCTTCACCCACGATGTCGCGGACGCTCGTCGCAACGAAGCCGCGCTCCGCAAAGAGGCGCTCCGCGGTTTCGAAGATGGCCTCCCGCGTGCTCCCATTGCGCTGCGCTGCCTCGGCTCGCGCCATCAGGAGCCTTGAAACACTGGCTTGCGCTTCTCCATGAAGGCCGTCGGACCTTCGATGGCGTCCTTTGTCTTGAACACGGGCTGCCCGATCTCCAGGGAACGCGCCAGGGCCTCCTTTGCGGGCACGCCGTCGTTTTCGATTAGCGATTGCTTGACCGCGCGAACCGCAACGGGGCCGTTGGCGGCAACCCGTTCGCCAATCTCGAGGGCTTTGTCGAGCGCTTGCCCCTTGGGCACGACGTGACCGATGAGCCCGTAGTGTAGGGCCTCTTCGGCGCTCAGTCGCCGGCCCGCGAGCAGCATTTCCGCCGCAATCGTGTAAGGGATCTGACGTCGAAGCCGCACGCTCGACCCACCCAAGGGAAAAAGGCCGAGCTGCACTTCGGTCACGCCAAACACTGCGCCTTCGCCGGCAACCCGAATGTCGGTGCCTTGAAGAACCTCGGTGCCGCCGGCCAGTGCATAGCCTTCGACCGCGGCGATCAGTGGCTTCTTCGTCAGGTAGTGCCGGAGGAGCGCCTTCCAGTGGATGTCCGCGTCTTCCTTCATGCGATTCAACCACTGATCGCCGGCGTCCCACTTGCCCGACTTCATCGAAGCGAGGTCGCTCCCCGCACAGAAGACGCCCCCTGCGCCCGTCAGGACGATCGCCCGAACGTCGTCATCGGCGTCTGCCTCATCCCAGGCGTCCGCCATCCGCACCAGCATTTCGATGCTGAGCGCGTTCTTCTTCGCGGGCCTGTTGAACATACAAATCGCAAGGTGACCGCGCTTCTCATACAGGAAATGGGGCTCCGACATTCTGCTTCTCTCCCTAGAGTCTCAAGTTGCAGAAATATAACGAACGTTACATATAGCGTCAAGCCTGTCTCCCTTACAACGAGCACCGCGCCACCAACGAGGCCGCGGCCCGCCGCGGTCCGCGCCCCCGAGTAGCCGCCACTGTCCGAGGCCCCCGAAATGAGGGATAGCCCCCCTCTGAAGGGGCTAGAAACGGTCCACTCTCCACCGTAAACCCTTTGAAAAAGGGGGTTCGGCGCTCTTTTGCGTGGAGTTGATTGAAAGTCCTTGACCGGTTTGGGGAAGGCCGCTAAAGAAGCCGTCCGTTTGAGCATGAGGACGGGTACGGGAACCAACAAAGCGGAGTAGTTTTCAGGGCTTAGCCCGGAACGAGCTTCGAACACGGTTCGCGAAAACGGCTTCTGACTCTCTTTGACAGTTTGCGAGAATACACGGGGCACTAGCTCAGGTGGTTAGAGCGCACCCCTGATAAGGGTGAGGTCGCTAGTTCGAGTCTAGCGTGCCCCACC
>CAMYJN010000351.1 GCA_947258625.1 uncultured Polyangiaceae bacterium
CGTACTTCTCTTCGAAAATGCCGATCGCACCCCGCGCTTTGGCCTCGTCCATCGACAGCGCGTCGGTCGTAATCTCGGTATTCTCGAGGACGCAGGCATTGACGAGATCTTCGATTTGTTGGATTTCGCCCGCTTCGAGAGGGCGGGTGCCGCTGTAGTCGAATCGGAGTCGGTCGGGGCCGACCAGCGAGCCCTTCTGCGCCGCGGTCTCGCCAACGACTTCCCGAAGGGCCCAATGCAGAAGATGGGTGGCGCTGTGATTACGTCGAGTCGCGCTCCGGAGCGCACGATCCACACGGAGATCAACCTTCGCACCGACCTCGAAAGAGCCAGAGGCGACCTTACCGCGATGGACGATCAGGCCTTCGACGGGCTTCTGCGTATCGTCGACCTCGAAGCGCGCGCCATCGAGCTCGATGACTCCCCGGTCGCCCACCTGGCCGCCCTGCTCGGCATAGAACGGCGTGGCGCGCGTGATGACCTCGCCTGATGCGGCTGGCCCGAGCGCATCAACCGGACCGCCGTCCGAGACCAAGCCGAGGATTTCACTCTGAGCGTCCTCCTGGTCGTAGCCGAGAAACGCGATGGTGCCGAATCGTTGGGCGAGCTCTGGGTACACGTTGGCGACGGCGCTGCTGCCAATCTTGGAACCCTGGCTTCGCAGACGCGCCTGCCCGAGCTCGGTGTCGAACCCCTTATGATCGATCGCGAAGCCCTGCTCCTCGCCGATGACGTTTTGGAGATCGAGCGGGAAGCCATACGTGTCGTAGAGCTTGAAGGCCACGTCCCCGGGCAAGGAACGCGCTCCGCCGAGATCGATCCACTTCTTGTTCTCCGAGATGAGCTGAAGGCCGCGGTCGAGCGTACGGCGGAAGCGCTCCTCTTCTTGCAGGGAAATCTGTTCGATGAGGGCACGACGCTCGGCTAGCTGAGGGTAGACGTCGCCCATGTCGTCGGCGACGCGGAGGGCGCAGTGATGAAGAAACGGCTCGTGGATGCCGAGACGGTGTCCATGGCGAATCGCACGCCGCATGACCCTTCGCAGGACGTACGCCCGACCGTCTTTGTCGGGAAAGACGCCCTCGGAGATCAGAAATGCCGTGGTCCGCGCGTGGTCGGCGATGACCCGCATGCTGATGTCATCATCGGACTGGCTGTCGCGGTAGCGCTTCCCCGAAATCTCGGAGGCCAAATCGACGATGGGCCGCAAAAGGTCGGTGTCGTAGTTGCTCAGGACGCCTTGTTTGACGACGGCGATCCGCTCGAGACCGGCGCCGGTGTCGATGGAGGGAGCCGGCAGCGGTTTCATCTGGCCGTCGGATTGTCGATCGAACTGCATGAACACGAGGTTCCAGAGCTCGAACCAGCCTCTTCCGTCGGCAGCCGGCTCTTCGCCAAAGGTGCGCGGGTCGATGTCGTCGAGGCCGAGGCAGTAGTGAAGCTCGGAGCAAGGGCCGCATGGGCCGGTATCGCCCATCTGCCAGAAGTTGTCTTTGGCGCCGCAGCGAATGATCCGTTCGTCCGAGAAACCGGTGACGTCTTTCCAAATGACGGCGGCATCATCATCGGCTGGAGCGAACCCGTCTTCGCCTCCGAAGACGGTAATGACGATGCGCTCGGGGTCGAGGGCGAGCGTGTCGATGAAGTAGTCCCAGGCGAACTTGATCGCATCGCGTTTGAAGTAGTCGCCAAAGGAGAAATTCCCGAGCATCTCGAAGAAGGTGTGATGGCGGGCCGTGACGCCGACGTTCTCCAAGTCGTTGTGCTTCCCGCTGATGCGGATGCACTTTTGCGACGAGGTAGCTCGCGAGTACGGCCGCGTTTCTTTTCCGGTGAAGACGTCTTTGAACTGGACCATGCCCGCGTTGGCGAACATGAGAGTCGGATCATTGGGCGGAACGAGCGGACCCGAGGCAACCCGTTCGTGCTCGCGCTCTGCAAAGAAGCGCAGGAACGATTCCCGAATTTCCGCTGAAGAGGCCATGTGTTTCGTTTGCTAGCGCCTGTGCAGCGCCGACGCAACGCCTGTGCTAGAGCTTTCGCCGTGCTCACGTGTCTGCGCGTCCGGAGCTTCGCCATCATCGAAGCGCTCGAAGTGGAGCTCGACGCAGGGCTCAACATCGTCACGGGCGAAACCGGCGCGGGAAAGTCGATCCTGGTCGACGCGCTCCAGCTGGTGCTGGGCGCCCGGGGCCGGCCGGAGGTCGTTCGTACCGACGCGGAGGCAGCGGAAGTTGAGGCGCTCTTTGATCTCTCCGAAGAGCCCCGGGTGCTTGGGGCCCTCCGAGAGCAAGGCATCGACACGGATGGGGAGCTCTTGATTCGCCGAGTCGTGAGCGCGACGGGTCGGACCCGGGCGTACATCAATGGGCGGCTCGCCACCCTCGCGCAGCTCAAGGAAGTCACCAAGGGGCTCGCGGATATCTCGTCGCAGCACGAGTACCATTCGCTGGCCGACGCTCGCCATCACCTCAGCTATCTCGATGCCTTCGCAGGCCATGCATCACTGGTCGACGGCGTGGGTCAGGCGCACGCGGCGCTCGTCGAGGCCGGAGCGCGGCTCGAAGAGGTCGTCACCGAAGAACGCGGCAAAGCCGACCGGGAGGACCTGCTTCGCTATCAGGTCAACGAAATTGAAACGCTGCGGGAGGCCCTCGAGAACGAGGCCGCCCTGACCGTGGAGTGTGAGCGGCTTCGGCACGCCGAGAAGCTCGGCACGGCGGCGGGTGAAGCTGAAGCGCAGCTCTACGCGGATGATGATTCGATCTGCGGTGCGGTTTCGCGAGTCGCAAGCTCGGTCGAGCAAGCGTCTGCATTCGATCCGAGCCTCGTTCCGATGGCCGCGCAGGTTCGCGAAGCTCTCCTGCAGCTCGAAGATGCGGCGACCGAGCTCGGAAGCTATGCGCGCGACCTCTCGTTTGACCCGAGCCGTCTGGCGTCTCTGGAAGATCAGCTCGATCGGCTGTCACGAGTGAAAAGGAAATATGGAGATACGGCTGCGGACGTCCTCGCCTATCGCGATCAGGCGGCCGAAGAGCTCGACTCGCTCGAACGCTACGAGGAACGTCTCGACCGCTACCAGCGCGAGGTCGACGAGGCGCTCGAAGAGGCGTCGCGGGTCGCGGTCTCTCTACGTGACAAGCGAAAAACCGCCGCTGCCAAGCTCAGCAAAGCGATCAGCAAAGAGCTTTCTTCCCTAGGGATGGGCGAAGCCAAGGTCACCGTAGAGCTGGCCGCGCTCGAAGGCGGCCCGTGCGAGCTCCAAGTCGAAGGTGCGCGCCTTTCACCGACGGGCATCGACCATGCCGAGCTTCTAATCGCACCCAACCGTGGGGAGGACGCCAAGCCTCTGCGTAAGATCGCGAGTGGCGGGGAGCTGTCCCGCGCCATGCTCGCGATCAAGCGCGTGCTCGCCGGCCTGGGCCCCGCAAGCCTCTACGTCTTCGACGAAGTCGATGCGGGCGTGGGCGGCGCGGTCGCGGAAGTCATCGGCCGAAAGATCCACGAAGTCGCCCAACACAGCCAGGTGCTCTGCATCACCCACCTGCCGCAAATCTCCGCCTACGCCGACGCGCACTACCGCGTTCACAAAGAGGTCGTCGGCAAGCGGACGAAGAGCGACATTCGATTGCTGTCGGATACGGAGCGGCTCGAAGAGATCGCAAGGATGCTGGGCGGCGTCACGGTCACGGACCAGGCACGAGCGGCCGCACAGGAACTGATCCGAAGCGCAGAGGCGTGAGGAGTCGCCGGCACTGACGCTGACACTGACACTGACACTGACGCTGGCACTGGCACTGGCGCTGACACTGACGCTTATATGTTCGGGGCGCGCTAAGAAGGGGGCGGGAGCAGGCTTGGTAGACCGTCTGACGCTGGGTCGGAAAAGACCGTGCGACAGCGCTG
>CAMYJN010000352.1 GCA_947258625.1 uncultured Polyangiaceae bacterium
GAGAAATTGGGGCAGCGCCACGAAGAGCCCGAGCGCGAGCACGGTCGAGATGATCACCGCCAGCCGTCCCGAGCCCTCGTCTTGCGCGAGCTCCTCCTCGGTCATCTGCTGCTCCGCGGAGAACTGAAGCGCCGAAAACCCCATCGTCATCGACTCGACCAGCATCGCCACACCGCGAAAGCCCGGAAGCTTCCACAGCTTCTTCGACCACGTGGATCGGTACGGTCCTTCGCGAAGCGCAATCGTTCCGTTAGGCCGGCGCACAGCGACCGTCAGACACGCGGGAGCCCGCATCATCACGCCTTCGATGACCGCCTGCCCACCGATGTAAGGCTGGGCCATGGTGGCCAGTATGGCGCCCTTGCGGGGCAAGACCGCCTAGTTGTCAGCGGGCGCTTCGGGCGCCGCCTCGGCCTTGTTCTTACCGGCTTTCGCATACTTCTTGCGGAAGCGCTCGACGCGACCTGCTGTGTCCACCAGCTTCTGCTTGCCGGTGTAGAACGGGTGGCATTCCGAGCAGATGTCCACCTGTTCGATGCTCATGGTCGAGCGCATCTCGAACGAAGCGCCGCAAGCGCAATGCACGGTGAGCGTGTGGTATTCAGGATGGATGTCGGGTTTCATGGCTGTCGTGCTCCGTCGCTAAGCGAGGCCGCCGTATGTAGCCTAGCTGGCCTCGGACGGCAAATCATCGGGCCGAAAGGCTTCAAACGCAAGGTTCATCGCCAAATAGCTTCATCATATCAGTCGCTTAGGTGCTTCTTGCTCTTCGTGGCAACCGGCTCGGTTTCCGCAACGCTTTCCTCTTCGGCTACCTCGACCCGGACACGTGGGCCCGGCGCGTCGACGATCTCGCGAAAGACGTAGTGGATCTCGCCTTCGTCGGTCACGCGCATCGAAACGCGCACTTCATCCACGAGTCCGTCGAGAAGCGCTTCGGCCTCCGAGCTCATGACGCTTAGGCCGTTGGACACGTCGATGACGCGCAAGGTGCCGCCGTGTTTCTCCGCCAAGGCAAAGAGGCGCTGTTCCGAAATCCTGCTCGCAAGTCGTTTCGCGCGCTGGCTGAAGCGACGGCTCTCCCAAAGGCTCAAGCCTCCGGTCGCAACACCACCGCCGGCGATCACCGCGGCAACGACGAGACCTGCGCCGGTCCCAGTCGCCGCGGCGACGATTCCGCCCACGAGGAGCCCGGCACCCAAGGCTGCCACTCCGGCGACATAGAAGCCGATGGACCATCCTCGCGCGATGCGGGCTTTGGCATGGATGCTTTGTGACCGTCGGCTCATCTCGGCCATAGCTCTAGCGCCGACCACCCCCAAGTTTCAAGCCAGCAGCCTTCTTGCGCCTAGCGGTAAGCCTTTTGCCAAGTTAAGTTGCACGAGTGACGATGAGACCGAAGCCAACCGCACGTTTCGTCCTTGCGATATCGCTCGCGGTCGCGACGATCTTCGTGACCGGTTGCGCGACCACCGCACCGCTATCAAAGACGACCGCCGAAAAGACGCCCACGCCGTCAAAGCCGGCTTCCCAGGCTTCCGTAGCCCCGAAGCTCGTGGTGTTGATCGTGATGGATCAGCTTGGCTCCTGGGTCCTCGACGAACAATTGCTGCTCCTTCCGAGCGACAGTGTGATTCGCCGAGCCTATGAAGATGGCGCGGCTCACATGGCTGAGCTCCCCTATGCTTCGACCCAGACGGCGCCCGGGCACGCGTCGCTCACGACCGGAGTCTCGCCGGCCGTCCACGGGATCGTCGCAAACGCCGTTTACGACCCGGAGTCAGGGTCGCGTCGTACAGTCGATGACAGAACACACGCGGTTCTCGGGAACCCGAACCGGTACGTGAGCCCCTCGCAGCTTCGCGTGGAAACCGTCGCGGACATCTTGCACCGCGAGAGCGATGCCAAAGCGCAGATCGTGGGCATCTCGATGAAGGGCCGCTCGGCAGCGCTGTCGGTTGGCAAGTCGCCCAACGCCGTGGTCTTCTACGACTCCGTCGCTCGCTCGATGACGACATCGAGCTACTACGCGCCAAAGAAATCGCTCCCTGAGTGGCTGCGCGATTTCAACAAAGCCAATCCCGTCGAGCCTCTGCTTCAAACTTGGGAACCGGTCGATCCAAACCGGCTCGAGTCGCAGCTCGGCCCCGACGCTTCGCCTGGCGAGATGTACCCAAGCTTCCCGCACGATCCGCGGGAGGCGCCCGACCCCTGGTACGCCTTTGCCGGGACCCCCGACTCGAGTGAGTACCTGATGGCGGCGGCCTACGCCGTGGTCAAGGCCAATCAAATGGGCATCGACGATGTGCCGGATTTCCTCGCGCTCGGGATCTCAGGCACCGATATCGTCGGACACATTTGGGGTCCGCAGTCCTGGGAGTACGCGGACAATCTGCAGCGAATCGACCGTGCGCTGACGCGTTTCGTGAAGCTTCTGGAGGCGCGAGGTCCGGTTGCGTTCGTCCTCACCGCCGACCACGGGGTGGCCGAGCTGCCTGAGCGCGCGAAGGCGGAAGGCAGGCCAGGAGGACGCCTTCGCGGAAACGCGCTGACCGAAGCCGCCGAGCGGGCCGCCGACTCAGTCCTCGGCGAAGGCGACTGGGTCGCCGGTTATGTTGCGCCTTTGTTCACCTACACAGCCGGCGGCAAAGCGCGACACGACGAGCTCACCAAAGTGCTGCGCAAGGCCATGCCCCAAATCGAAGGGGTCCAGGCGGTCTACGACGCGCGAAACGCCGCCGAGCTGCGAACGAGCGGGAAGAACATCGAGCGACTGATCGGCGCGACTCTCCCGGACGACCCGCCGGGCGATCTCTACCTCGTCACCGAGCCGGGTTGGTTCGATGCGCTTTCTGAGCTCGGCGGCACGAACCATGGGACCCCTTGGGACTACGACCGCCGCGTGCCGGTCCTGATGTGGGGCACCGCCATCGAGCGCCGCACGACCGAAGAAACACAGGACGCGCTGCGAGTGGCCACGACGCTCGCTGCGCTGTTGAACGTACCCGCCCCTCTCGGTTCTCCGAGCGAGCCGCTTCCAGGTGTTATGAAACTCCCCGAGTGAGTATGCTCCGCGTATGAAGCTCGCAATCGCGCTCGGAAAAGTCCTCGTGCTTACAGGATGGGCCTGGGGCGTTCTTTCGTTCCTCGCACCGGCGTCCGTACCGCAGGCAGGAATCGGCCAAATGCTGTTCTTGGGCCTCTTGGCGGTGCATGCGGCGGAAGCCTTTGCCTTCGCCAAGGGCCTTGCGGCCGAGGTCGGTGGCTCGGTCGGCAGCCATGTCGGAAAGCTTCTGGTTTTCGGGTACTTCCACGTCTTGGGCGTGCGATACGGTTGAGGTTTGCGGCGCCGAGCCGATGGGCAATAACTGAGCGATGGGCCAGAAGCGAATTCACCTCGTCGTCCGCGGTCGCGTCCAGGGCGTGTACTTTCGGGCCACCGCACAGCGAGAAGCGAGGCAACACGGCTTGAGTGGCTGGGTGAAAAACCGCGGCGACGGCTCGGTCGAGATTGTCGCCGAGGGCGAAGAGGACGACGTGAAAGACTTCTTGAACTGGGCGCATGCGGGCCCATCGACGGCAAGAGTCGACGCGGTCGACGTTCGCTGGCGAAGTTACACGGGCGAGTACACGGACTTCCGCATCACCCGCTGACGAGCGGCCGGTTGGCGGAGCGTCCACCGAGCGCAGAGGGCGCCGTCGAAATCGGGGGCGCGCTCTGCGGCCGATAGATGATGCCTTCGGGCACATCTTCGTACTCGACCTTCGGGCTTCGATAGGTGCCCACGAGGCGATCCCAGAACGTGAAGTACTGACCGAGATTGAAGTCGCTGTACCAGTGATGGAGCGTGTGGTGGTCCGTGTAGTTGAGCCAGGGCCAGCGGAAAAAGCTCACGCGATCGTGA
>CAMYJN010000353.1 GCA_947258625.1 uncultured Polyangiaceae bacterium
AGTCGAATACCTTTCGCATCGTTTCGCGGTCGAGCCACATGGAGGCGAGTCGATATCGAATTTCCTCTTCGCAAGCGTTCGGATGGCGCATGCGGATCCCCGTTCGGGCTAGCTCTTCAACAGAACGATTCAGCGCCTCCAGACGAGCCAGTTTTTGGGCTGGCGTCATTTGACGCAGCGCCGCGACCATTACGTGACGTGCTTCGGGGGAGGTGTCCTGTTCAAACGGGCGCACGGCCGGAGTGTAACACGAGCGATGCTCCCTTCGACCGCTCGCTTAGTCCATGGGGCCCTTGCGAGAACTGAATTGATCTGCCTCATCCGACTCCCGCACTCGAAACGCGCCCCAGCAGCTTGTCGGCGCTCGACGTCACGAAGTCGGCCACATGGTCCATCAGCGCGCGAGCACGAGGGCTGCGTCGGAGATCGGGATGGGTGAGGTTCCAGAGCGGCGCGTCCGCGACCTCGGGCTCGGTCAGACGAACCAGATGCGGATCTGCGTCGCCAGTGAGGCAGCAGAGGACGGTAACGACGCGCGCGCGTCAAGCCGATTCGAGAATCACCCCAGATGTTCCGGCGGTGACTTGGCGTAGCGAAGCGCAACATCGGCCAACGTCTCCGGATTTCCACCGAAAATTCGAAGTAGCTCCACCAGGAGCCGGGGCCAGCAGAACTCTCACTGGGCGTTCGCGTGCGGCGCCCTATGTGAAGGGCTGACCTCATGAGAGGAGAGACAAGCCCATGAGCGATCGATGGCCCGATATCCCCTACGAGCCCTGGCAGGAAACCAGCGAAGCGCTCCACCAGTGGCTGCAGGTCGTCGGTAAGTATCGACTTGCCTACACTCCGTGGGTCAACCACTCGTGGCACGCGACCTTGTACCTAAACGCACGCGGCCTCGACACATCGGTGATTCACTGCGGCGACAAGAGCGTGCAGATCCTATTCGACTTGATCGATCATCGGCTCGTCTGCGCCGCGAGCGACGGGCAGAGCCGCACGCTTGCGCTTGGGTCGATGTCGGTAGCCGCGTTCCACGAACAGTTCCGGAGCCTGGTGGACGATCTCGGCGTCGGTATCGACTTTGATGGCGCGCCCAACGAGGTTCCGGACCCGATCCCCTTTGCTGACAACGAGGCACCGCGCCCCTACGACGCGGATGCCGTGCACCGCTTCTGGGTCGCAATGATGCAGGTGGATCGGGTCTTCAAGCGGTTCCGAACTGGATTTTTGGGCAAGGTGAGTCCCGTGCATCTGTTCTGGGGGAGCTTCGACCTTGCGGTGACTAGATTCGCTGGCCGCACGGCGCCGCGACATCCGGGGGGCGTTCCGGCTCTGCCTGATGAAGTGACGCGGGAAGCGTACTCGCATGAAGTGAGCTCTGCAGGCTTCTGGGGTGGTGGCGGCGGTCTCGGCTTCCCCGCGTTCTACTCGTATGCGTACCCTACGCCAGAGGGGTTTGCCGACCAGGCGGTCACGCCCGGCGAGGCGTACTTCGAGGCGAGCCTCGGAGAGTACCTGCTCCCTTACGACGCCGTCCGAAACGCCAAGGATCCAGATGAAACGCTCCTCGGCTTTCTGCAATCGACCTACGAGGCGGCGGCCCGGCTGGGCGACTGGGACCGAGACGCCCTCGACTGCCCTCTCGGTGTGCCACGCGCGCCCCGTGTCGTTTGACCACGCTTGCCGTCGGCCGCGCGGTCCTTAGGCATCGAGAGTGGCGGGTTCCCCCTACGAGCGCCAGGCACAGATGTTTCCCAGGCTCGAGGCCTCGCAGCTCGAGAAGGTGAAACCCTACGGGCGCGCGCGGCATGTCGATCGCGGCGAGCTCCTCTTCGACATTGGAGACCGCGAGGTTCCCTTCTTCGTGGTGCTGTCCGGCGAGCTCGAAATCGTCCGCCCCGACCGCGATGGAGAGGATGTAGTGACCGTTCATCAGCCCGGCGAGTTCACCGGTGAGATCAATATGCTCTCCGGGCGAGCCAACCTCGTTCAGGGACGGATGAAGACGCCTGGGGAGGTGATCGAGCTCGATCGCCCCGCATTTCGCAAGCTCCTTTCGGCCGATGCAGATTTGAGTGAGCTCTTCATGCGCGCGTTCATCGTCCGCCGGGTCGGGCTCATCACCCATGAGCAGGGCGACATCATCGTGCTCGGCTCGGAGTTCTCGGCGGACACCCTACGGTTGAAGCAATTCCTGAGCCGGAACGGGCATCCTTACCAGTACACGGATGTCGAGCGCGACGACGAGGCGATGGCGTTGCTCGATCGATTTCAGGTCTCTGCGGAAGAGGTGCCGCTCGTCTACTTCACCGCGAAAGACACCGTGATCAAGAATCCGACCAATCGGCAGATCGCCGATTGCCTCGGCTTCAGCGGCGACATCGACGAGGACGCCGTCCACGATGTCGTTGTCGTGGGTGCGGGGCCCGCGGGGCTTGCGGCCGCGGTGTACGCTGCCTCCGAAGGGCTCGACGTGGTGGTCCTCGAGGGCAACGTCTTTGGGGGCCAGGCGGGTTCGAGCTCGAAGATCGAGAACTATCTCGGTTTTCCGACGGGCATTTCAGGTCAGGCGCTTGCCGGCAGGGCCTACAACCAGGCGCAGAAGTTTGGAGCACAGATCATGGCTCCGCGCGTCGCGAGTCGGCTCGAATGTGCCAAGCGTCCGTACACACTGCAGCTCGAAGACGGCGATCGGCTCCAAGCCCGCACGGTCGTGATTGCGACCGGGGCGCAATATCGAAAGCTTCCTGAGGCCGAGCGCTTCGACGGACTGGGGATCTACTACGGCGCGACCCACGTCGAAGCGCTCATGTGCGCGCATGAGGACGTGATCGTCGTGGGCGGTGGGAACTCCGCGGGCCAGGCGGCGGTTTTTCTCGCCGAGCACGCCAAGCACGTTCATATGCTCATCCGTGGAGATTCGCTCGCCGACAGCATGTCTCGATACCTGACGCAGCGAATTGAGATGTCTCCATCGATCACGCTTCATTGTCGAACCGAAATCACCGAGTTACTGGGCCAAGAGCGTCTCGAGTCGGTCGTTTGGACGCGCAACCAAACGGGCGAGACCGAGCGCCTTGACGTCCGGCACGTGTTCATGATGATTGGCGCGGTCCCGAACACCCATTGGCTCGAAGGCTGCATCGACCTCGACGATAAGGGCTTCATACGGGTCGGTTCGGATCTCAGAAACGGCGATGCGAAGGGGACTCCGTGGCCGCTCCTCACGCGGGCGCCGTTTCCGCTCGAAACCAGTCGGCCGGGAATCTTCGCTGCAGGCGATGTGCGTTCGGATTCGGTAAAGCGTGTTGCGTCCGCCGTCGGCGAGGGCTCGGTTTGCGTTCAATACCTCCACCGCGTCCTCCACGAATGAGTCGCGATAACCAATGGAAAGGATCTCCCATGTCCCAGAATGTTGAAGCGCTCGAAAAAGAGCTCAATGAAATGGTCGCCTCCGGCCAAGCGATGGAAGCTTTCGAAAAGTTCTATGCAGATGACGTCGTCATGCAAGAGAACAACCAGGAAGCGCGACGAGGCAAGGACGCCTGTCGAAAGTACGAGGAGGAGTTCTTCGGAAACGTCGCAGAGTTCCACGAGGGGAGCCTCCAGGCCAGCGCTGCACAGGGCGATCGATCGTACTCCGAATGGATCTTCGACGTGACGTTCAAAGACGGCAGCCGCATGCGCAACCACCAGGTCGCCGCGCGAAAGTGGAAGGACGGCAAGGTCGTCTCCGAGCGATTCTTCTACGAGCCCAACATGACGTCTGGCGAGTAGCGTTTTCAGCCCCATACCGGAGCAATGCAAGCTGTCGTCGTCGATTCAAACGCGCCGGGGCGTCTCGCCCTCGGCGAAGTCGAGCCACCCTCACCCGATCGCAACGAGGCGATCGTCCGCGT
>CAMYJN010000354.1 GCA_947258625.1 uncultured Polyangiaceae bacterium
GGACACGCGCTGACGATCGCTGCCCATGACGCCAGCTTTTCCGCCTTAATCGCGCACGTGCCACACGTCGATGCGGTGGCCTCACTTGTCGCGCTGGGCGAACCGGCCCACGCGCTAAGGCTGATGGCTGCCGGTGTGCGCGACATCTTTCATGCCGCGACGCTTCGAGAACCCTACTACATCGACAACGTCGGCCACCCTGGCGACCTCGCCATGCTCAATACCGAGGACTCCTACGAAGGCATGCTTTCATTGCTTTCGCCTGGGGAGCCTTTCGACAACCGCTGTGCGGCGCGAATCGCCCTCACGTTTTCGTTCTACCGGCCGGTCGTGCACGCGGCCAAGATTCGAACGCCAACACTGATCGTCGCTGCAGTTCAGGATTCGCTAATTCCGATCGAGGCGGTCCGAAAGACGGCCACGCGGATAGCCGACTGCAAGCTCGTCGAGCTCGACTGCCCGCACTTTGCCCCATACACCGGTGAGTGGTTCGAGCGGAGCATCAGCGCTCAGCTCTCGTTTCTCCGCGAGCGGCTTGGGGGCTAGCGGAGCTCTCTCTGCTTCTGAGTCGACCAGCCCAGGAGTCGACCGATCAGCTCATGTCGCGGGGAACGCCGAAGAACTGTTCGACAACGACTCGAAGAGAGAACCCCGTCGAAAGTTCTTTCATCTGATGCTCCGCTTCTACCGCGCGCAGGGCCCGTAGCTCGTGCTTCCGACCTCGGTCCAGATGATGTTGTCGAGAAGCCTAAGGCCAAGCAGCGTACAGGCTGCGCAAAGCGTCTCCGCCAACTTCCTGTCTTCGACGCTTGGCTCGAGTTCTCCCGAGGGATGATTGTGGGCGAAGATCATCGCGTTCGCGCCCAGCAAGACCGCCGGCTGCAAGACCAAGAGAGGCTTGACCGGGGCCATCACGTCGGTCCCAATCGAGACGGTTCGCCACCCAAGCGGGCGGTTCTTCGGGTCGAGGTAGATGGCCACCGCGTGCTCTCGGGTGGTGTCGTTCACCACCCCGCGAAGGAATGCCGCTGCGGCATCCTTGTCCGTGAGCGGCGCCCGGATCGGCTGCTGCCTTACGAATTTGCCGGCGCGACTTCGGCCCCGGCGCCAATCGTCACTACGGGCATGTCCGCTCGGGCAGGTCTTCGCTCGGTGAAACGCAGCGTTCCGTCGTCGATTGGCTGGCCCTTTAGCAAGGCTTTGTCGAGCGCGACGCTCTTGTTGAGGCGCCACGGATCGTGTGACCCTTGCGATGGGATGAGCCCCTCTGCGCGCGTCACGTAGCCAGCCATCAAGTCGAGCGCGGGGAGGGCCTCCACGGTCGGATCCGGCTCTGGGCAGCATTGGCCGTATCCGTTCTCGTCCATGAAACGGAGCAGCTCGCAGATGTACTCGCAGACGAGCTCTGCACGCAGTGTCCATGACGAGTTGATGTAGCCGAACACGAACGCGCAATTCGGCAGCCCCCCGAGCATGCAGCCTTTGTAGATCATCGCGTCCGCGGGTTCAAAGGGCACGCCGTCGACATCGAGGCCGACGCCCCCCAGCCACTGGAGGGAGAGTCCCGTAGCGGTGACGATCAGGTCTGCGTCGAGGTCGGTTCCTGAGCGAAGGGCAAGGCCTCGTTCCGTAAACGTATCAATCTGATCGGTGACCACGTCGGCGCGACCCGAGGCGACCGCGTCGAACAGATCTCCGTCCGGCACGAGGCACAGGCGTTGGTCCCATGGATTGTAGCGAGGTGTGAAGTGCTTCTCGACGTCGTAGTCACTGCCGAGCCGCTTGTACGCCTGCCTAATCAGCAGGCGGCTCGACAGCCGTGGGAAGCGCCGCAAGAACGAATAAACGAGGGCCATCAAGCGGATGTTCTTCCACCGAATGATCGGGTGGGCGCGTTTTGGTCCGAGTAGCCATCGGAGCATCTCCGCGAGCAGATCGCGGCGCGGCCACGCGATCACGTAGGTCGGAGAGCGCTGCACCATGGTGACCTTCTCCGCCTTCTTCGCGACCACGGGAAGCATCGTCATGGCAGTAGCCCCACTGCCGATGATGACAACGCGCTTTCCTGCGTAGTCGATGCCTTCATCCCACTTCTGCGGATGGACGATCTGACCCCCGAAGCGCTCGGTTCCCTCGAAGTCCGGTGTGTAGCCTCGATCGTACCGGTAATAGCCCATGCACGACCAGAAGAAGTCGCAGGTGAGCGTCTCTTCCTCGCCGGTGTGGGCGTTGCGCGTGTACACCGTCCAGCGACCTTCCGCCGTCGAAAAGCTCGCGCGCTCGATCCGAGTGCTGAAGCGAATTTTCTCGGCGATGCCGATCTCTTCGGCGGTGTCCTGCAAATAGCTCCGAATCGATTCGCCCTCGCCGATCGAGTCTTCCTCGGGCCAAGGTCGAAACGAGAACCCCAACGTGTACATGTCGGAGTCCGAACGGATTCCAGGGAAACGGAAGAGGTCCCATGTGCCGCCGATCGTGTCGCGACCCTCGACGATCGTGAAGGTCTTCTCAGGACACTTCTGCTGGAGATAGTGGGCCGCCGCGATACCGGAGATACCGGCGCCGGCGATGAGAACGTCAAAATGCTGCTCCATGGCGCTCCTTGAACCCGTAGCTCGGTAAGGCTAAGCGCAGATGCGAGGCGTGTCTAACCGAGTGACGACCAGATGGAGATGACGTTTTTCCAGCGGATCGAGTCCGAGGTGATCGGGCGCATTCTTCGTGCGTCCGACTCCACCGTGAGGCGAATGACCGAGCCGCGCTGGGAAGTGGACGGTCAGACCCTCGATCGGCGCGCGCAGTACATGTTTCGGGTGGGCCGCGTCGCCGAACGCTCGATGCCGAGCCTCACCCCAGCGGCCGCCCGACGCTACTACGCGCGGCTCAACAGGGTGCTCGAAACGTCTCCGCCCGAGATCGGACGGGTTTCGGAGCTCACCATCGACATGCGATCGGGGCAGCGTGCTGCGCGGGCGTACTATCCAGTGGAACGCGGCGGCGAGGGTGAAGCGCTTTCAGGGTTGGTCTACATTCACGGGGGCGGCTTCACGATCGGGAGCGTAGAGACCCACGACACGCTCTGCCGAAGGATTTGTGCGGCTGCCCGATGCGCTGTGTTTTCGGTCGACTACCGCCTGGCGCCAGAAGAGCCGTTTCCTGCCGCGGTCGAAGATTGCGACGACGCATACCGGTGGGTGGTCAGCCACGCAGAAGAGCTCGGGATTCGCGCCGATCGAATCGCCATTGGAGGCGACAGTGCGGGCGGAAACCTCGCCGCGGTGGTGTCGTTCCTCGCTCGTGATCGTGGCGGGCCGCTTCCGTTCGCGCAGCTCCTTATCTATCCCGGCACCGGGAGCATCGATCACGTTGGCCGCAGCAAGGCGGAGCTGCAAACCGGCTACGGCCTCGACGCCAAGACCACTCGGTGGTTTTTCGAGAACTACATGGGCGATGGGAACTACGAAGACCCGCTCGCTGCGCCGCTTTACCTCGACTCTCACGCCGGGCTTCCACCGGCCATCGTCGTGACGGCGCAGTTCGACCTGCTCTGCGGCGAGGGGCTCGAGTACGTGGAAAAGCTGCGCATGGCGGGCGTTCCAGTCGTCCATCAACACGTTCCCGACCTACCTCACGGTTTTGGTACGATGAGCGTTCTTCCTCGGGCTTGCGAGGCGATCGGCGACTTCGCGACAGCGCTCAGAGAGGCGTTTGAGTCAGCCGATTGAAGGGCTTGGAAGAGCGCACCGACCGAGTCCTCTTGGCCCATTGGGACCACCGGTTGCACACCCAGGGCTGAGATCAGGCAAGGTCGAAGCGGTCGAGATTCATGACCTTGTCCCACGCAGCCACGAAGTGGTGCACAAACGCCTCCTGCGAATCGTCACACG
>CAMYJN010000355.1 GCA_947258625.1 uncultured Polyangiaceae bacterium
TGTTATTTGCCGGCCAACGAGTCGATGCTTCGCCTCATCGAGCGGACCGATGGCCGCTTTCGCGTTTCCTACGCGATCACTGGTGTGGCGATCGAGCAGATGAAGCTTTACGCGCCCGAGGTGCTCGACAGCTTCGTGCGGCTCGCCAAGACCGGCGCGGTCGAGCTCGTTGCGGAAACTTATTACCACAGCCTCGCTGCCCTGTACGACAAGGAGGAGTACCGGGAGCAAATCGAGATGGAGCTGAAGCTCGTCAAGTCGGAATTTGGGCAGGTGCCGCGCGTTTTCCGAAACACCGAGCTGATCTACAACGACGAGATCGGCCAATTCATCGCGGACCAGGGCTTCGATGCAATGATCATCGAGGGCGCAGATGACGTTCTCGATTGGAGAAGCCCGAACTCCGTCTATCGAGTAGCCGACCGCGAGATGAAGCTGCTGGTGAAGAACTACAAGCTTTCGGACGACATTGCGTTCCGCTTTTCGAACAAAGCCTGGAGCGATTATCCTCTCACTCCGGAGAAGTTTGCAGGCTGGGTCCACGGGCAGAGCGGCGCCGGCGACGTGGTCAACCTGTTCATGGACTACGAAACTTTTGGTGAGCATCAGTGGAAGGAGACGGGGATTTTCGATTTCCTCGAGCGCCTGCCGGACCTGCTCATCACGCATCCGCAGTGGGACATCCTCACGCCGAGCCAGGTCATCGATCGCTATCCGGCGCTTGGAGAGCTCCCGTTCCATCGAACGGTTTCCTGGGCCGACGAGGCCCGTGACATCAGCGCGTGGCAAGGCAACGCCATGCAGCAGCGAGCCCTGGCCGAGATCTATTCACTGGGAAGCGCCATTCGAAGACGCAATAATTCTCACCTGCTAGCGCTCTGGCGGCGCTTGCAGGCTTCAGATCATTTCTACTACATGGCTACGAAGTCCGCGTCCGACGCTGCGGTGCATGACTACTTCAGTCCTTACGAGGGGCCCTACGACGCCTTCATTCACTACATGAACGTCATGAAAGACTTGAAGCTCTCGGTGCTAGCCCCCGCGGCGAAACAAATCCGGCTATGAGCAAGGCTGTATTCTTCGAGATCTCTTGGGAGGTCTGCAACATGGTGGGCGGTATCCACACCGTCCTAGCGAGCCGTGTCCCGGAGGTGCAACAACGCCACGGGGAAGACGGATACATCACCATCGGGCCGGACGTGCCGCGAAGCGAAGGCGTCGCGCCGGAGTTTCGACCGGACATCTGGGATCGCCAACTTGCGGACTCGCTCAAAGACCACGAGGTGGGCGTGGAGATGGGGCGCTGGCAGGTGCCCGGAGAGCCGCGTTGTCTGCTGATCAACCAGTCCCGCTTGTATCAGCGCAAGGACGAGATCCTCGGCCGGTACTGGGAGCGCTACGGGCTCGATTCCTTGTTCGGAGCGTGGGACTACTACGATCCGGTGCTGTTTGGGCACGGCGCGGGCATGATCATCGAGCACATCCGTGATCACTTCCTGCTTCCCGCGCGACAGACGGCGATCGTTCAGGCGCACGAATGGATGTCGGCCAGCGCGATCCTACACCTCCAGACCACCGCGCCCGAAATCGGAACTGTGTTCACGACACACGCCACGATGCTCGGTCGCTCGCTTGCGGCACTGCGAGCGGATCCCAACTTCTATCGGTCGCTGCCCAGCATCGAGCCGGAGGTCGCCGCCAAGGAGCTCAACGTGTCGTCGAAGCACTCGATGGAATCGGTGGCGGCGCAGGAAGCGGATGTGTTCACGACGGTCAGTGAGATGACCTCTTTGGAGTGCGAACATCTCCTAGGGAGAAAGCCGGACGTGATCTTGCCCAATGGCTTCGGCGCAAGGCCGGTGGAGCCAGAGCAGCGGCAGCGCGCGCGCGAGGAGCTCTTCAAGCTCGCCGAGCTCACGACAGGTGACCAGTATGATCGCGAAAACACTCTCATCTTCGCGCTCGCCGGCCGCTATGAGTACATCAACAAGGGCGTGGACGTGTACCTCGACGCCGCGGCCGGCCTCGCCAAAGACCTCGAATCGCGCGGCGGCAACAAGCGCGTGCTCGTTTACGCGATGCTGCCCGCCGGCCACGCTGAGCCCAAACGTCTTCTCTGGGAGCGCTCCCATGGTGCATCCGCCGGACCGCCACTGCGATGCACGCACGACCTCGTCGACGAGGCCAACGACCCGATCACCACGCAGCTGAACGCGCTGGGCTTGCAGAACGCGCCGGGGGCGCCTGTGCACGTCGTTCACGTACCGATTTACCTCGACGGCACCGACCCGCTCATCCGTCACAAGTACTGGGACTTGGTTCCGGGCGCCGATCTCGGCGTCTTCCCATCGTTCTACGAGCCCTGGGGGTATACGCCGCTCGAAGCGGTTGCCTTCGGTGTCCCCGCGATCACGACGGACCGCGCTGGGTTCGGTCGCTGGGTTGCGGAGCAGGGCGACGGAGATCGCACGGGAGTCAAGGTGCTCAAGCGTGAAGGCGTGACCACCCCGGAAGTCACCGAGTCGCTGAAAGCCTCGTTGCTCGAGTTCATCGACATTCCCGCGACGGACCGCGCGTCGCTTGGTAGAGCCTGTTTGAGAACCGCGGCCCTGACCGACTGGTCCAACTTCATGGAGCACTACGAGGAAGCGCACCGCCGAGCCCTCGCGGCGGGCGCTGCGCGTCGCAAAGAACTGCCGATGGAGCGCCTGAGCGTCCCCTCGATACCCGCGCTCTCTTCGGATTCCTCCGGAGTGTTTGGCCTCTTCGTGAAGCCTCCCGTGGAGGAAGGCGAAGAGGGGGCTCCGTACACCCGAACCTTCGTCGTAGCGAACGCGCTTCCCGATGAGCTGAAAGCCCTCAGGGAGATCGCGTCCAATCTCTGGTGGCGTTGGCACCCCGAGGTCGCCGCACTCTTCAAACGAATCGATCCAGACCTCTGGTTCAAGGTCGAAGAAGACCCGCATGCGCTCCTCGACCAGGTGAAGCCCGGTCGGCTCATGGACGCGGCGGACGACGCGGAGTACGTCGCAGACCTGGCGCGGCTCCATCGAGAGATGATCGAGTCGACTGAAACGCGGGACCCACGCATCGCTTATTTTTGCATGGAGTTCGGCCTTGCCGGCTTCTTGAAACTCTACTCGGGAGGTCTCGGAATTCTCGCAGGAGACCACCTCAAGGCGGCAAGCGACTTGAACCTGCCCCTGTGCGCGGTCGGCCTCGCCTACCACGACGGATACTTCCACCAGATCATCGATCGCGACGGTCGACAGGAGGACCTCGGGGACACCAACGATTTCGAGAGCCCTCCGTTCGAGCCTGTCATGGTGGGGCGATACTCGCCGCTGCGGGTGACGGTGCCGCTGCCAACCGGTCCGGTAGAAGTCCGGGCCTGGCAACTCAACGTGGGCAGGGTGCCGCTCTTCCTGCTCGACACGAACCTGCCGGAAAACAAGCCCGAAGACCGCACGATCACCAACCGCTTGTACGGCGGGGACACCGCGCACCGTCTACGACAGGAGATCGTCCTAGGCCTCGGAGGCTACCAACTGCTCACCGAGCTCGACATCGACCCGGACGTTTTTCACATGAACGAAGGCCACAGCGCCTTCCTGATCCTCGCGCGTGCAGCCCACCTCATCAAGAGGCGCGGCCTGCGGTCTCAAGAGGCGTTCGAGTACATCCGCAACACGACCGTCTTCACCACACACACCCCAGTGCCAGCCGGACATGACCATTTCCCCGAGGAGATGATACGCCCGTACTTGGCGCGCTTCGAGCACGTGCTCCGCATGGATTGGCCTCGTTTGCTGGCGATGGGAAACACGCCTAAGAGCGCGGCGAATGAGTTCGGAACGACGGCGCTAGCCGTGCGAAACGTGGG
>CAMYJN010000356.1 GCA_947258625.1 uncultured Polyangiaceae bacterium
AGCCGCTCTTCCTCGCCGGTGAGGTTTCCCCTCGTCTTCTCTTCGAGGAGCGCAATACAGTCGATCGATTGCTTCGCATGGGCGAGGTTCACGGTCGAGTCGTCTTCGGCATCAGGCAACTTGCCGAGATGGATGAGCGCGGAGGTGCTCAGCGACAAGACGAAAGTGTTGAAGTCGATGCTCGAAGCTGTGCCCTCTTCCTCACTCATGCGCGCTACTCCGCTTGCGACTCGTCTTTCGAATCTGCTGGGTCGATCTCGACCGTGTCGTACGAGCCTTCGCGATCGGCGAGGCTCGCCAGTTGCTGCTCGTACTCTTGTTTGGTTATCAAGCCCTTCGCGATGTTGCGTTCCACGATGCGCTTATCCATTAGTTTCTCTCCCAGAGCTGCCATGCGGCCGAGTGTAGATTCGCCGTCCGGGCTGTCAACTCACACAAGTTTGACACCCCCGCGGGGACCTCCGATCCTGAATTCGTGCTTCGGACGGTACCACCATCGCCTGACCAGCTTCGCGAGTTGGAGATCCTGATTCGCGCGCACCATCCACTATTGCTCGTCGATACCGTCGAAGAAGAGCGGGTGCACGTGCTGCTCGAGCATTCCGCCGAGCACATTGGCTTACCCCTTTTCTCTTGGACCCAGGTCGATGGCCTCCGCCGTGAGATGCCCGAGCCGGGGCACACGCCCGAGAGTGGACCTCCTCAGAAGGCGCTCTCGTTCATCGGGCGCTCCAATCTCGAGGCGATTTTTCACCTCAAGGGGCTTGGCCCCTATCTTCACGAGCCCGCGGTGATCGCCCAAATCAAGAGCATTCACAAGAAGTACTTCGGACACCGCGGGGCCATCGTCCTGTCGGGCCATGGCATCGACATACCCCCGGCAATCGAGCACCTCTTCACGCCGCTCAGCCTGCATGCGCCGTCGTCCGAGGCTTACCATTCGTTTGTCCAAGCGGTGCTTCGCGACCTGGCCAAGCGGCTTCACGTCAAGGTCGAGCTTTCGAGCATGGATGTGTCGCAGCTGCTTGCTGCCTTGCACGGCCTGACATTTTTCGAGGTGCAGAAGATCATCACCCAGGCGGTGATCGAGGACGGCGTCCTCGGGCGTGAAGACATCGCCAAGGTGCTCGAGGCCAAGCGTCAGATCATCGAACGCTCCGGAGTGCTCGAATACTTCCCACATGAACACGAAATGGGTGATGTCGCTGGTTTGAGTGAGCTCAAAGACTGGCTTCGCAAGCGTCAGGCTGCGTTCGAAGACCCAAAGCGAGCCAAGGACTACGGGCTGTCGCCTCCCAAGGGACTGATGCTGATCGGTGTTCAGGGCTGTGGAAAGAGCCTCTGTGCGAAGGCGGTCGCGGCGGAGTGGAAGCTTCCCCTCATCCGCCTCGACCCTTCGAACCTGTACAATCGCTACGTCGGTGAGAGCGAAAAGAATCTGAAGCGTGCGATCAAGCTTGCGGAGGCTATGGCGCCGGTCGTTTTGTGGATCGACGAGATTGAGAAAGCGCTTTCGCAAGAAGACGCAGAGGGTGGACCCGCACAACGCATCTTCGGAACCTTCCTCGCCTGGCTTCAGGACAAAAAGGAGAATGTCTTCGTCATCGCGACCGCGAATGACATCTCGAAGCTTCCCCCCGAGCTGATGCGCAAGGGGCGCTTCGACGAGATCTTCTTCGTCGACCTTCCCGGGGCCGAGGCCCGTAAGCGGATCTTACAGATCCACCTCAAGCGTCGAAAACGCGACCCGTCGAAGTTCGACATCCGGCGGCTCGTGGAGCTGACCGACGGGTTCAGCGGCGCCGAGATCGAGCAAGCGGTCGTGTCAGCTCTTTATACGGCGTTCTCTCACCAGGAAGATCTCTCGACCGAGTTCATCGCCGACGAGATCGAGATGACGAAGCCGCTCTCGGTGACCATGGCCGAGCGCATCGACGCCCTTCGAAATTGGGCCAAAGATCGCGCGGTTTTTGCCGGCTGACCAAGGTCCGATAGCGCCGATCCGGCACGTGACCTAGAGTACAGTCTTGGCTTGAGAGGTTTGCGATGGTCCGACGTTCTATTCTTGGCGGCGCCGTGCTCACGGCATTTTTGGGTGCCTGCACCACAGCGCAAGTCGAACAGGTCTGTGTCGACAATTGCCCAGACGACCGCGGTGTCCGAGTGGAAACCACGTTCGGCCCTGCGGAGGGTTACGAGAACGACGGCGTACTCTCGTACCGCGGCATCCCGTACGCCGCGCCACCGATCGACGAGCTTCGTTGGAAGCCTCCGATCGACCCGGAGCCATGGACCGACACGCTTCCTGCGACCGAGAAGCCCAACATCTGCCCGCAGCTCGCGTTTGCGGGCCTTCCCGTCCCCGGCTTCATGCCGAGCGAGGATTGCCTCTATCTCAACGTCGACACGCCGGCCCTGGGCTCGGGCATTCCGGTCATGGTGTGGATTCACGGCGGAGGGTTCACCCTTGGCGAGGGCTTGCAGACGGACGGCGGCACGGCGGGCGACCTGATCGCTCGCGAAGTGGGTGCGGTCGTGGTGAGCATGAACTACCGCCTCGGCCAGCTTGGTTTCCTCGCGCACGCCGAGCTCACCGCCGAGAGCCCCGACGGCGCGTCCGGCAACTACGGCCTGATGGATCAAACCGCTGCGCTCCAATGGGTGCAGGACAACATCGAGCGCTTCGGCGGCGATCCGGACAATGTCACGATCTTTGGTGAGTCCGCGGGCGCGTTCAGCGTTTGCAGCCATCTTGCCTCTCCGAAGAGCGCTGGGCTCTTTGACAAGGCGATCCTCCAAAGCGGTTCCTGCGAGCGGCCCTGGCCGACGCTCTCCGCCGCCGAGGCGCAGGGCGGCGCGTTTGCTGCAGCATTGGGGTGCGACACCGAGCAAGACGTATTGGCCTGCATGCGTGCCAAGCCGGCGGACGACGTCATCGCAGCGCTGCCACCGGTGCCGAACTTGGGCTTCAACCCGAGCGAAGGCCCGACGGGAAACTGGGGCCCGGTTCTCGACGGCTCGTTCTTCACCGAGCAGCCGAGCGACTCGTTCAGCACGGGCAATTTCAACCAAGTACCGACGATCCTCGGTTTCACGCGCGAGGAGGCGAGGCTCTTCGTTTGGCTCGACGAGCTCGCAGATCCGCCGCTCGAGGTGACGGCCGCGAACTACGAGGAGCTCGTCGCCTATCTTGTCGGAGGCAACACCGAGCTCGCCGCCCGAGCGGTGGAGCAATACCCGCTCTCGGACTATTCGGAGCCCGCCGTAGCCCTTGCAGCGGTCGCGACCGACACGATTTTTCGCTGCCCGGGCAAGCTCGAAGCCGCGAAGCTGAGCGCATTCGTTCCGACGTACCTCTATCAGTTCGAGTACCAGGACGGACACTCACAGCTCGAAGTCGCCTTGCCTTTCATCGGCGGCAGCCTACCGAGCTACGATTTGGGCGCGTTTCACGCTGCGGATATCCCCTACGTCTTCGGCTACGATCCGCTTCTCGTGATCGATTCGGAGGACTTTTCGACCACGCTCAACACTTGGGAAGCGGGTACGGTGGACCGGGCACTTTGGACTGAGATCCTGAGCGACTTCTGGCGCTTCGCGCTTACAGATAATCCCAGCCCGGCCGGTGGCCTCGAGTGGCCGACCTACGACGAAGTAACCGACCAGCACATGGTCTACGACACGACCGTGTTGGTAAGCAGCAACGCCGCCGAGAAGTGCGACTTTTGGGCCGGCGAGGACTACCTGGTCAGCGAGCTTCGGGACTGAGTCTCGAAGCTCAGCCCGCGTCGTTGAGCGCACGCTGGTTGTAGTCGTGCTCGTCGCGCATGCCTTCCATCGTGCTCTTTTCGATGAAGGCTTCGAGCTTCTTGCGGA
The DNA here is from genome assembly GCA_947258625.1 of uncultured Polyangiaceae bacterium. Taxonomy (GTDB): domain Bacteria; phylum Myxococcota_A; class Polyangia; order Polyangiales; family Houyiibacteriaceae; genus SG8-38. The sequence goes on from CAMYJN010000356.1 coordinate 3,877, forward strand.
TGAG
>CAMYJN010000357.1 GCA_947258625.1 uncultured Polyangiaceae bacterium
GAAAAGTAAGCATTGACTTTCGGGCCGGCTTTTGCTATACAGATCACGTGCACGGAGTTGGTTGCACACCCCGTGACGAACGGTTCCCTGCCCGCGCTCCTGGCGCGGGTTTTCGTCGTTTTTGAACCGGAGGAGAGTGATTTCATGGGCTTCAGCGTAGGCGACAAAGCGGTTCATCCTGCCCACGGGGTCGGCGAGATCACTCAAATCGAGGAGCGGCTCATCGGTTCCGACAAAATCGATTTCTACATTCTCAAGCTGGTGAATGGGAAGTCGGGGACCATCCGCGTTGCGCTGAACGCAGTGGATCGCGTGGGGCTTCGGCAGGTCATGTCCCGCAGCGCCGCCAAGACAGTGCTCGAAGAGCTCAAGAAAGACGAGATGGCCGTCACGTCACAGCCCTGGAATCGGCGCTACCGCGAATACACCGAGATGCTCAAGAGCGGCTCGCCCATCAAGGTTGCGAAGGTCTTGCGCGATTTGGCGAAAGTGCGTGCCGACAAGGGTGAGCTCAGCTACGGCGAAAAGAAGCTCATGGAGCAGGCGCGAAAGCTGCTGATCACCGAGCTAGCCCTGGCACGCCGAGTCCGCGAGGAGACCATCGAGCGCGACATCGACAAGATCCTGAATTGAAAAACGGGGGTGGTCCTCTTTTCTAGCGGCTGTTCTTCTCGTCGTGGCCGGATCGGCCGAAGCGCCTCGAAAGCTCCGCGAGCAGGTCGCGCAATGAAACGTCTCGGAGCACCAGGCCAACCAGCATGTGATAGGTGAGGTCGCCTGCTTCGGCGGCGACTCGCTCGTCGGATTCGTCGATCAGCGCCTGACCCAGCTCGGTGGCTTCTTCGCGAATTTTGGCGTCTATCTTGGTCGGGCCTGCGTCCAGCAAAGCTTTCGTGTAGCTCTTGCCCGAATTCGAGGCCTTGCGCTCCTGAAGCGTGCGCTCGAGGCGCAACAGTGTAGGTTCCGCGACCTCGCCGTTGGCGTTGACGAAATTGCCGTCGCTGTCGAGACGCCGAAAGAAACACGTGTCAGCGCCGGTGTGACAAGAAGGGCCGGCGGGATCGATCATGTAGACCAGTGTGTCGCCGTCGCAGTCGACCCAGACACTCCGAACCGCGAGCGTATTGCCGCTGGTCTCGCCCTTCTTCCAAAGCTGCTTCCTCGAGCGGCTGAAGAAGTAAGCCCAGCCCGTCTCGAGGGTGCGCCGAATCGCCTCCTCGTTCGCGTACGCCATCATCCGAAGCTCACCGGTCTCCGCGTCCTGCGCGATGACGGCGACGAGACCTTGATCGTTGAGCTTGAGGGCGTCGAGGGACATTTGCGGTGGGGGTACGCTAGGTTGGAGTGGTTGGCAACTGCGGGTGGGGGCTAGGGGGCAGCGACAGTGGCAGCGACAGTGGCAGCGACAGCGACAGTGTCAGGGCCAGCGTGCGTGTGACGTGACTTTGTCATCGTGATCTCCTTTTTGGCTGTGAGTGAGGCCGGGCTGGCGCCCTTCTGGGGACCCCACTCACAGCCAAAAAGGAGATCACTCATGGGACTTATCATTCAGCAACGGGCGCTTCAGGCAGCAGGCGGCTTACGACAGGTGCCTCCGGTCGTTCGGAAACGGGATCGGTCATTGTTTGACCAGATGCATCGAGCGATGAACAGCGTCGTTCTCAACATCGCCGAGGCCGACGGCAACGACGCCGGGACGGCGAGGGCCCGATTCGCATCGGCGTGCGGCTCCGCAAAAGAAGTCCGGGCAGGACTTCAGCTTGCTGTTGCTTACGGCTACGTCCCAGCCCCGAAGGTCACAAAGGTGGACATCGCGCTCGACGAGGTCTGCGCGATGTCCTGGAGGCTTTCAGGCCGCTAGAGCCTGCGGCTTGAGGTCTTGCGGATCCGGAGCCGTTCTCCTGCCCGAAGGTCGACTCACATCGAGGACTTACCGCAAACACCTTGAAGCCTCGCTCGTCTCGATGAATGTCTACGTGCGTAGGGGCTCGGAAAAAGGCGCGATATGGGGCGGAGTCGACGTAGCAAGTGACAATCGGCAAGACAGCAACCAGCCCCGATTGGGCGCGAGCTCCGAGGCGAGGCTTGCGTGGTCAAAGCTCCCAAGTGCATCCGACCACAATTGCAGGCCGAGCCGTTCGGCGCAGCCCCGTGTCGCGCGTTTTTCCGAGCTCCGGTACGCCAGTGCCAGCGTCAGCGCCAGCGCCAGCGTCAGCGTCAGTGTCAGTGTCAGTGTCAGTGTCAGTGTCAGTGTCAGTGTCAGCGTCAGCGTCAGTGCCGGTGCCGGTGGCAGCGGATCAGTCTCGTACGCCCATCAATGCTTCGAGCGTGTCTCTCAAGCCCGTCAGATCCGATTCACCGACCTGGGCGGAGGCACCTGCGTCGAGGGCGGCCTGCCTTTCGGCTTCGCCGTCGGCGAAGAGGACTGCTCGCACGTGCTTCGTATGGCTGCCGCGCTTGAGCGCTTCGATGATCTCCGGGCCGCTGAGGTGTCCAACTTCTGCGGCTAAGACCACGGCGTCGGGCGGTTGCTCACCGATTCGAAGAAGACCGTCGAGCGGGTCGTGGTAATGGGCGACGTCGAACGCGCCGCGCAGACAGTCGAGAACCCGCTGTTTGGTCTGGTTTCCGTTGACGAGCAACGCTACACGAGGTCGGGCTGCGTCGAGCTCGTCGGGGATCGGGTAACCGTACTTGCGCAGAAAATCGAGCACGTGCGGCCGGCGGAACCGAAGGTGTCGGCCGGGAGTTCGGAAATGCGCGATTCGACCCCGATCGGCCCAGTTGTGAATCGTCTTCAGGTCGACCTGGCAGAAACGGGCAATCTGCGACGCCGTGAAGAAGTCCTTCGGCCTGCGGGATCGAGCCACCATCCCCTTTGGGTAACGGCTCCGCTCGTGCTGAGACAAGGAACAATCCGAAGAAACTGGAAAAACTGTACCCTAGCGAACAGGCGGACCGACATCTCGCCAGGCGCCATCATCGAAGACCATTCGCGTCGCGCCTGGCAGCACGGCATCGTCTTCCGGATGTTCTGGGTCGCCGGGCAGGGCCAGAAACCAGCCCGAGTCACCGCTCACGATGCGCGGCCGCACCAAGGGAGGCTTTCGTGAGAGCGCATCGGTGATCACCGCATCGGCATCGTCGAAGTCCGCGAGCCAGTGCAAGGTTCGCACGGTCGGCGGCGCCAACTTGATTCGTCCCGCCAGCATGTCGTCGATCGCGTTCGCGGGCTGCAGCCACGCGGCGGACGTGGTTTCGGTGCCGTCGTGCGACGCACGTTGCCCTTCGGGAAGCACGGCGATGTAGAAGCGCGTGTCAAAACGGCGGCTCTCCATCTTGGGTGTGATCCAACGCGCGTAGGGTGTCAGAGCGGTCGAGTGAATCTTCACGTCCAGCTCACTCGCCAGCTCGACGAACGAACCCCCGCGGTGAAGCTGGGCGCGAGCCTGCGGCAGGTCGGCGTCTGGGGCGGTGGTGGCGAACAGCACACCCGCTTCTTCGAAGGTCTCGCGCACTGCGGCGACGAGCAGACCAAGACCCGATTCGGCGTCGGCTTCACCGAGCGCGTGGCTGAGCGATTCGGCCGCCCGGTCGACACGGGCGATCCAGCCAGGCGCGCTGTCGCTCGGATCGACCTTACCACCGGGGAACACGTGCGCTCCGCCCATGAAGCCGCTCTGCTGGTGCCGGCAAAGCATGAACGTCTCGATCCCCGCCCCGGTCTCGCGCAACACGATGACCGTCGACGCGTCCTCGATCGGTTTGTGGGCCGGGTCTGCGCTCATGACTCGTGCGACACCAACACGTGCGTGGTCGACACGCCGATCGCGTTGGCAATTCGCGCCAATGTCTCGAGCGAGGGCGTGTGCCGCCC
>CAMYJN010000358.1 GCA_947258625.1 uncultured Polyangiaceae bacterium
AGTCCGGAAGCGCCAAACTACAAAGGCGCTCCTGGGCACTCCTCGACAACGTCGCGGCAGTGTTGATCGCTCACCCGGAGATCAAAAAGATCCGAGTCGAAGGTCACACGGACAAGACCGGCAGCCTCAGGTACAACATGATTCTGTCGAAGAAGCGCGCGAACACCGTGGTGCGCTACCTCGTCGGCAGAGGCCAGGTCAGCAGGTCACGCCTGGTTGCACAGGGCTTCGGGCCGAAGAAGCCGCTCGTACCGGACGCGACGTCCAAGGAAGAGCAGGCGATGAACCGCAGAGTCGAGTTCCACATCGTCTCGAAGAAGGCGCAGAAGAAGTAAGTTCTTCGGACGACACACTGGGCGGGCCCCGAGCGATAGCTTGGGGCCCGTTTCGTTTAAGCGGACGTCGGTTGGTTTGAGTCCGGAGGCGGCACCATCGACTTGGAGCCCTTTTCGAGTTGGGCATTGATGAAGCCGGGGGCGATGCGTGACATCCAGTAGAGCTGGTTGGCTTGGCCCGGACGGATCTCGAGGCGGCCTGCGCGGAGGCCCTTGAAGGTTTCCTCCATGAGCTGGGCGGTGGTCAAGACCTTGAAATCTCCGTCGTCAGGCATGTCCGCCGTCAGGTCGGTGTACACCGCGGGGGGCATGAGCTCGATCACCTCGACCCCTTCGTCCTTGAGCTGCTGGCGCAGGGACATCGTGTACGAGTGAAGCGCAGCTTTGGTGGCACAGTAGATTGGGCTGAGCTGAAGAGGCACGAACGCAAGCCCTGAAGACACATTGATGATGGCCCCTCGGTTGGCTTTGAGCCGATCGATCAGCACAGAGATCATGCGAATCGGACCCGCCAAATTGACGTCGAGCTCAGCGGTCAACGCAACGAGATCAGCGGTGGGCCCCGTGTGGTTTCTCGGGATCATCACGCCCGCGTTGTTTACCAGGATGTTCATCGCTGGAAAACGTTCGGCGACTTCGGCGGCGAGGGTCTGAACTGCGCCGGGATCCGCCGCATCACTCCGGATGATCTCGAGCCCGGGCGTCTCCTTGCGAGCGGCCTCGAGCTCATCGGCATTCCGGCCGGTGATGATCACCGTGTTCCCAAGCGAGACGAACTCCTTCGCCATCGCCAAACCAATCCCAGCGCTCCCGCCGGTAATCAAAATCGTATTGCCTTGAAGCTTAATCGGACTCCTCCTGTGCTGGGCGAACCCTAGGGCTCGGCCACCGCACCACCAGCCCCCGGCACGGTACGGCTAAGGTCAACCGAACAACCGGAGAACGGCTCGCGACGGGCGTGCTCGGGGGCGTACCGGGGCGCGGAAAAAGCCGCGACACGGGGCTGCGCCGAACGGCTCGGCTTGCAAATGTGGTCGGATGCACTTGGGGGCCTGGACCACGCAAGCCTCGCCTCGGAGCTCGCGCCCAATCGGCGGTGGTTGCTGTCTTGCCGATTGTCACTCGCTACGTCGACTCCGCCCCATATCGCGCCTTTTTCCGCGCCCCTGCATTCCTATCCATTCAATAGGAGAACGGCTCGGGATGGGCAGCACAGGGATTGGGTCGAGCCTAGCCGTGGGTCGTCTTAAGGATTAGGGGGCGAGTGGGTCCCAATCCCGAGCACGCCCGTCGCGAGCCGTTCTCCGGTTGCACAGATGACCGTTGCTGGGCGGCAGGTTTGACCGCGGGTCGGCCGCTCGATCCGCGCTACTCGGCGGCGTCTCCAACCAGCGAGAACGAATCGGCAAACGTACGAAGTAGGTCGAGCGCCCTGTCCATGTCCTCGTACGTGTGCCCGCGGGTCACATTCAATCGGAGGCGCTCTTCGCCTTCTTTCACGGCCGGGTACATGATCGGAACCATCAGCACCCCGTTTTCCAAAAGACTCACGTGCGTCATCATCGCCTTGGTCTCATCGCGAATCATGATCGGCATGATGTGGGTATTGCTTTCGCCAAGGTCGAAGCCGATATCGATGAGGCCCTTGCGCATGTACGCGGACTTCTCGTGAAGCTCGCTGACTAGGGCCTCGCCGTCGGCCTCGAGCATGTCGAGGATCGCACTGGCCGCAGCCACGATGGGCACCGGCAACGATGCGCTGAAGAGGAACGAGCGCGCCGTGTGCTTGATGAAGTCGACCACATCGACGTCGCCCAGCAGAATTCCGCCGATGCCGCCAAAGGTCTTTGAAAAGGTACTGATGACGACCGGGATCTGTCCTTCGAGGCCGTACTTCTCGATGATGCCTCGGCCGCCGGCGCCGAGCGTGCCGGTACCGTGCGCATCATCACAGACGATCGCGACGTTTTCATGCTGGGCGCAAACTTCGATGAACTCCTGAATTTTGGCCTCATCGCCATCGAGCGAGTAGATGCCCTCGATCAGAACCAGCGCATTCTTGCGGTCTCGTTTTCTGAGGACGCGATCGAGGGCCTTGGCGCTGTTGTGATTGAAGAAGCGAACCTCAGGCGCACGCATCGGCGTCCCGGCCGCCATGAACGTGCCGTCGAGGATGCAGGCGTGGCTCAAGTTGTCGAGGACCACCGTGGTGTCTTTGTCGGCCAGCGACATGATGGTGCCAACCATCGCCTGGTAGCCAGTCGTGAAAATCAGCGACTTGTCGAAACCGAACCAGGCGGCCAGGCGCTCCTCGACCTCGACGTGCAATGTTGCGGTAGCCTGAACACGCGACGAGCTGAGGCCGCAAGCGAACTGGTCGATGACGGCCTTGGCCGCCTCTTTCACCTTCGGATGGGTGGTCAGGCCGAGGTAGTCGTTGGAGCTGAAGTTGACGATCGGCTTCCCAGCGATCGTCGTGTGGAGCCCCCCCGACTCGAACGGGCGGAAATACGGATAGATCTTCTTGGCTTGTGCGTCTCGCACGCGCGCCAATTCGGTGTGCGCCTTTTCGGAAATCCAGCTCATACGACCTGCGGGCCCAAACGTCCCGTGAGGTCCGGTCTATACCACATTCGAAACAGGCCAATCGGCCAGTTTTCAGAAGCTTGACGCTGTTCGGGAACGCAAGCATATACGGGCGGCATGTCGGACAAGCTTAAAGACGAGCTGAGGCAGATCATCACCGAGGTGACGGAAGTCGAGGATATCCCCGAGGATACGCCGTTCGCGGACTTGGGAATCGACAGCATGATGGCGATCGAGATCGTTGCAGATGTCGAGAAGGACTACGAGATCACCATCGGTGAAGACGAGCTCAGCGAGCTGACCAACCTCAAGGCCGTCTACGACAAGGTCAAAGAGAAGCTCAGCGAAGCGGGCTAACCGGCCCGATTCGCTACTTTGCGCGGCCGAAAATCTTCGACCCGGGCGGAACGGACTTGGTGAGCCACACGTTGCCGCCGATCACCGAGCCCTTCCCAATGATGGTGTCGCCACCGTGAATGGAGGCACCGGCGTAGATCGTCACGTCGTCTTCGATCGTGGGGTGCCGCTTCGTGCCATGGCACCCGCGCGCCTCGTCCCAAGCTACGCTGAGAGCGCCCAGCGTCACGCCCTGGTAGAGTTTCACGTTGCGGCCGATGACGGCGGTTGCACCGATCACCACCCCGGTTCCGTGGTCGATGAAGAAGCTCTCGCCAATCTGCGCGCAGGGGTTGATGTCGATTCCGGATTTACTATGCGCGTGCTCCGTGATGATTCGAGGAATCATGGGAACGTTGGACATGCAAAGCTCGTGGGCGACGCGATACGCAGTGATCGCCTGTACGCTCGGGTAGCTGAAAATCACCTCTTCGATGCTGGCAGCAGCCGGATCTCCATCGTAGGCCGCTCGAATGTCCGTATTGAGGACCCTCCGAAGCTCGGGGATTTTTTGGAAGAGACGTAACACGACATCTTCGCTCCAGCCTTCGGGCTTCT
>CAMYJN010000359.1 GCA_947258625.1 uncultured Polyangiaceae bacterium
TCTGGTTCGTCGGCTGAATTCGCCGGACGCCCTCTTTGCCACGGACCCCTCCATCCAGCGCGTGGCGCACTTCGAGAACTGGTGGCTTTACCACCGACCCCGCGCCTCGACTGGACCGCACCGCGAAACGCCCTAGATTGTCAGATCGATGGACCTCAGGACTGAAGAAGAGCGCTGGGCTGTTTGGATGGTGCAAGCTCGTCGGTTTGCGGAGCGAGAGAACTTCCCGGATGCGGTGGCCCGTATGAAGCTCGTTCGTGATGCGGTTCGAAACGCAGTCGGGCAGGCCACCAACGCGACCGACCGCGCGCGTCTGGAGTCACGGCTTGCAAGAGCCAATGAGCAGCTCGGCACCATGCAATCGCAGTACGAGGCGTGGCGATCCAAGATTGCGGAGCGCCGGCAGCACACGATCGACCAAGCCGCCGAAGAGATGGCCCGTCCTCTCCCCGTATCATCGGACTGACGGTGGTTGTTCCCGGGTGCTCGGCTGCGTCACTCGAAGCGGGAGAGTCTCTCGCAGGGACTGCCGTGGAGTCGGTCGATCGCTGGTTGCTTCTCGAAGTGACAGAGCCCTGGGCCCCCAAGGTGCTTCAAACCCAGGCCTTGCCCGAAACGGTGCGAACCCAGCTCAGCCGTTGGCTCGAAGCGCCGCGGTCACGCTTGCAGCTGATCCGGCGCCCGGGGCGCTCTGGAAAACGTCCTCTGTTCATGACGATTTGCTCCACCGGCGATCGGCCCCAGACATCGAAGCTCGAGCTCGGTCGGTACGAAGAGCTCGTCGACCTCGACCTCGACGCCTTCCCCGCCGGTCCGAGCGAGCCGATTTGCTTGGTTTGCGTGCATGGTCGACGCGATCGCTGTTGCGGGGTCCTGGGCAGTGCGGTGTTCCGTGCGATTCAATCGCAGGGCGTCGACACCTGGCAGACCAGCCATCTCGGTGGGCACCGTTTCGCAGCCTGTGCCCTCTGGCTGCCTGACGGCCTGATGTATGGACGGCTCCGCGCCGAGCACGCGCAGGCCTGGGTGGCGGCCCGCCGAGCCGGGGACGTTGGTGAGCTCGACTTGTTTCGAGGCCGCTGCGCCTATGACCGACCGACGCAGGCTGCGGAGATCGTCGTGCGAAAGCGCCTGGGGCTGCGAGAAGCCGACGGGATCGAATGGTTGGCGACCGAAGTGACGTCCGAGTCGAGCTGGGAGGCACGCTTTCGAACGGCATCCGGCGAACAGCGGGTTCGGCTGCGCTTGGAGGAGACCGGGGCCACGCGGCCGGCGAGCTGTGGGGGCGAGGCGGAGGCCGTGACGGAGTTCGTGGAGGGCTAGGGGGTTGGGTGAGCTGGTTGGGTGGTTTGGTTTAATTACACCGCCCGCCCACCCCCACCCGTAGTCCTCCCTGGCGCGGCATTCGCGACGCTCTGCCTTGCCGGCGCGTTTGCGCCGGGCTTCGCCGTTCCGGCTCGCGCTGCCGCGGGTGTGGTGGGGGGTGGTCGATGGGCTTGGGGGGTGGTTTGGTTTAGTTACACGACCCGCCGACCCCCACCTGTAGTCCTCCCTGGCGTGGCGGTCGCTTTGCTCCGCCTTGCCGGCGCGTTGCGCCGGGCTTCGCCCTTCGGGCTCGCGCTGCCGCCTGCTGTCTTATTGGGGGTATCCCAGTGCCGCTCTTCTACACAACTGGATATGAATGGAGGGGCTAGGAAGCCGCGGCATTCGCGACGCTCTGCCTTGCCGGCGCGTTTGCGCCGGGCTTCGCCGTTCCGGCTCGCGCTGCCGTGCATGTCTTGTGGGGGTGCCGGCGACTGAAGGGGAGGGGATCGACCTGCTTTTCGGCGCGACCCCAGCTTCTCCAGGGCGCCGATTCCCACAATGGGCTAGAAGCGGTGTGTGGAACTCTGGTTGCTTGCGCTTTGGGCTCTTTCTGGCGCCGCGCTTCTGTTCACGCACCTCCTGATGGCTTGGCGCGTGCTTTCGGGCCCCCTGGCTGCACAGTGGCGGTACCTGGGGTTCTTCGTGCCGGTCTTCACGCCTGTCGTTGCTTGGCGCGGGGGCAACCGCCTCGGGCCGATCACCTGGTTTCTGTTCTTGGTCATCTATCTCTCCGCGCGCATGATCGAGGTCTGATGTCCGAGGCTCGCCATCCGTTCGTGACCGTTCGCGTTCGATCCGAGCAGCTCGAGCTCGCACAGCTTCGGCTCTGGGAGCTCGGTGCGACCGGCCTCGAGGAGCGGGACCAGACGACCCTGGTGCGCGACGCCGATTCGGGCGGCGCCGTCGTCATCGCAGCGTTCCCCGACGAGGTTTCCGCCCAGCACGCCTTGCGCGAGATGAAAAGCCAGTACGAAGCCGAGATCCTCTACGTGCCGCAGGCCGACTGGGCCACCGAGTGGCGACGTGGATTCGGCCCGCAGCGCATTGGAAAGCGGCTCTTGCTACACCCTTCCTGGGAGCCCGCGGAGAGCAAGCCTGGAGACGTAGTCCTCACGATCGACCCGGAGAACGCATTCGGAAGCGGCGACCATGAAACCACCCGGCTCGTCCTGCAGGTTCTCGATGAGCGCGTGGACGGCGGAGAGCGCGTGTTGGACGTTGGATGCGGGAGTGGGATCTTGTCCATCGCCGCACTTCGTCTCGGCGCGACTTCGGCGATCGCAACGGACATCGAAGAGGATTCGGTGATCGTGACCGCGCGAAACGCAGAGCTCAACGGCGTGGCGCCTCGGATTTGGGCATCGACGCTGCCATTGGCCGAGGTTGACGGAGTCTTCGACATCGTTCTTGCCAACATCGAGACCAGGGTCCTCGTGCGGATGCCCAAGGATCTCCAGGCGCGACTGGCGCCTGACGGACTGTTGGTCTTGAGCGGCATTCTTCGACCCGAGCGCGACGAGCTTCTGGCTGCCTATGCTCCGATGAAGCTCGAACAGTGCCTCGACGAGGGCGAATGGTGCGCCTGCGTGTTGAGGCATGCGGAGCCATGACCATTCGACGGCTATACGCGCCCTGTTTGCCGGACGAGGGTGGGGCGGTCGTCCTGGGAGAAGCGTCGAGCCGCCACGTACGGGTCCTCCGACTTCGAGTGGGCGAGGCGGTCGTCCTTTTCGATGGAGAGGGCCGCGCTGCGCCGGCCCGCTTGGAATCAGTCACCGACGACGTGGTCTGTCTCGCGGAGCCTCCCGTCGCCACGGCGACGAGACGCCCACGCATCGTCCTGATGCTTGCGGTTCCGAAAGGCTCGAAGCTCGATGACTGCGTGCGTGCAGCGACCGAGCTCGGCGTCGATGAGGTCGCGCTCATGCAAACCGAGCGAACGGTCCCCCGTTGGGACTCCGAGCGCACGCGCACCCGTCTCGATCGACTGACCCGGATCGCGAGCGAAGCGGCCGCTCAATGTGAGCGCGACGACATGCCCATCGTTCACGCCCCTCGCCCCTTCCGCGCCTGGCTCGAAGAGATGCCGGCGAGCGCCAAAGGGGTCCTATTTGGCGCTCGCGCCGAGGGGGCGGTGACGCTCGAGCGCACGACGGAAGAAGTTTGGTGCGCCCTCGGCCCCGAAGGAGGATTCACCGAGGAGGAGATCCTCCTGTTCGAACGTTCCGGTTTTTCGGTCGCAAGCTTGGGAACCCGGGTCCTGCGGCTCGAGACCGCCGTGCCCGCTGCCCTGGCGATCGTCGCAGATCGCCTCGGTGACTTCCGACAAGCTCGTTGACAGGTTGGCAGAAGCACAGCCACCATTGAGGAGGATATGTCCGTTCTTGCATCGCTCCTGGTTCGCGACCAGGTCATCCCCGTCGATCGCGTCCAAGGAGCCATCCAGGATCAGGTGATGCGCGGGGGTAATCTCGACACCGTGCTCCTCGAGCT
>CAMYJN010000360.1 GCA_947258625.1 uncultured Polyangiaceae bacterium
GGGCGGGTCGCACATTTTCGCGACACGGTCATCATCATGACCTCGAACGTCGGGAGCGAGCTCATCCTCGAGCACCAGGGTTCCGACGAGTCGCTGAATGAGCGCATCGAAGAACGGCTTCACGATTATTTCCGGCCGGAGTTCCTCAATCGCGTCGACGAGGTTCTGATCTTCAACCGGCTCGACAAGGAGGCGCTCGCGGCGATCCTCGAAATCCAGCTCCGCCAGCTCCAAAAGCTCCTCGGCCCCCGGGAGATCGGTCTGACCTTGACGGATGCTGCGAAAACGCGACTGATCGATCTGGGTTACGACCCGGCATTCGGGGCGCGTCCGCTGAAACGGGTCCTCGTTCGGGAGCTTCAGGACCCGCTGGCAGACGCCCTTTTGCGCGGCCGGTTTGGCGATGGTGACACCGTCGCAGTCGACTCTGACGGCACTTCTTTCTCGTTTGAAAAGGGCTGAACGCGTCGGGTACGCCGGCGGCCTCGACTCGGGTATGCTCGGGCGATGAGCAGCAGCCACTACCGAACCTGCAACCTCTGCGAAGCGATGTGTGGGCTCGAAGTCGAAATCGATGGCACCGAGGTCAAGTCGATCCGCGGCGACGTCGCGGATGCGTTCAGCCACGGCCACATCTGCCCGAAAGCGACGGCACTCAAAGACCTCTATGACGATCCCGACCGATTGAAGCAGCCGGTCCGGAAGGTCGGAAGCGGTTGGGAGCCCATCTCCTGGGACGAAGCCTTCGACCTGGCCGTCGATAGACTCGACGCGGTCCAGAAAGAGAACGGGCTCGGCGCAGTAGGGCTCTATTTCGGCAACCCGAACGCTCACAACTTCGGAACGCTCGTGTACGGCCCCGCGTTTTTCCGTGCGCTTGGTACGAAGAATCGGTTCTCGGCAAGCTCCTGTGACCAGTGGCCGCTCATGCTCGCCTCGTACTTCATGTACGGCCACCAGCTCCTGTTTCCCGTGCCGGACGTCGATCGGACCGACTTCATGATGCTGATCGGCGCCAACCCGCTTGCATCGAATGGGAGCATCATGGCGGCCCCCGGGATCAAGAAACGTCTCGAAGCGATCGGCAAGCGCGGTGGCAAAGTCGTGGTGGTCGACCCCCGGAAATCCGAAACCGCGCAGATCGCGGACGAGCACGTCTTCATCCAGCCGGGTACCGACGCGCTGTTCCTTCTCGGGATGCTCCACGAGGTGTGCAGCTCGGGCGTCGACCTCGGTCGATTGAAACCGTACGTGAAAAACCTCGATCGTCTGCTCGAGGTCGCGAAGGCGTATCCACCGGAGACGAGCGAGGAGATTACCGGGGTGCCCGCAGCAACGGTGAAGCGGCTTGCGCGCGAGATGCAAAGCGCCGCCACGGCCGTGGCCTATGGTCGGATGGGCGCCTGCACGCAAGAGTTCGGCGGCCTCAACATGTGGCTCGTCAACGCCCTCAACGCGGTGACGGGGAACCTCGACGAGCCCGGCGGCTGGATGTTCGCGACCCCCGCGATCGATTCCCTTCAGAAAATCGGCGGTTTCGGCCTCGGGCGAGGCTCCTACGGACGTTGGCGCAGTCGCGTTCGGGGCTTGCCGGAATTCGGAGGCGAGTTGCCGTCTTCGGCGATGGCTGAAGAGATCCTCACGGAGGGAGAGGGGCAGATTCGGGCCATGGTGATCCTCGCGGGCAACCCGATTCTGTCCACCCCGAACGGAGGACGCCTCGACCAAGCGTTCGAATCGCTCGACTTTGCCTTGGCGATCGATTTCTTCATCAACGAGACGAGCCGGCACGCGGACTTGATTCTGCCGCCTGTTTCGCCGATTCAGCGGAGCCACTATGACCTTGCGCTCAACCTGGTGGCGGTCCGCAACACGGCGAACTACTCCGCACCGCCCTTCCCTACTGCCGAAAACGAGCTAGACGACTGGGAGATCCTGAGCGAGCTGAGCTGCCGACTGGCGGCCAAGCGCCACGGCAAGCTGAGCAAGCAATACCTGTTGGCTCGGGCAGCGCAGAAGGCCGGCCCAGAGCGCGTGCTCGACATCGGCCTTCGACTGGGACCCTACGGGAAGCGATTCAGGCCACTTGGAACCGGGCTTTCGCTCGGGAAGCTCAAGAAAGAGCCGCACGGAGTCGACCTCGGGCCGCTTCAAAGCTGTTTTCCAGAGCGGATCCCCGAGGCCCATGGCGCGATCGACTTGGCGCCCGAGCTCTTCGTAGAGGATCTCGATCGGCTTCGAGCCCGATTCGCTTCAGAGGTGTCGGCCACCCCGGAGGGCAAGCTTCTTCTCATCGGACGCAGGCATCTTCGAAGCAACAACTCCTGGATGCACAACAGCCAGCGCCTCATGAAGGGAAAGACGCGGTGCACCGTGATGATCCACCCGGACGACGCCGAGCGACTGGGTGTGAAGGCCGGCGACGATGTGACACTGAGCTCACGCGTCGGCGAGGTCACCGCGCCAGCGGAGATCACGGGCGACATGATGCCGGGGGTCGTGAGCCTGCCGCACGGCTTTGGGCACGGTCGCGAAGGCGTGCAGCTGGGCGTTGCGACGAATCACCCGGGGGTGAGCGTCAACGACTTGACCGATGACCAACTAATCGACGAGCTCAGCGGGAACGCGGCGTTCAGCGGAGTTCCCGTCACGCTCAAGGCCGCAGAGCAGGTCGCTGCGGCGGAGTGACCAACCCTCAGCGGCGGCGTTTCGCCGGCAGCTGTGGTGGCCTGACGCGCACCGGAACGGGTGCCGGGGGTGGGCTGAGCAGACCTTCGAGTGCGTCTATCAAGGCGTCCATCACCTCTCGCACGCGGTCGGAAAACTTTTTCGAACTTTCAGCCACCTTGCTCTCATAATGGGCCCACCGGTGACCCTGTCAACACCCAACACGATATTGCAAGGCAATTGCCGCGATCTGGAGCGCAGATGCACGTCCATTTGATCGGCGTCGCGGGCACTGGCATGAGCGCGCTCGCTGCGCTCCTCGTCGAGGCGGGACATCGCGTGAGCGGAAGCGACACGGCGTTCGACCCGCCGGTCGGCCCGTACCTAAAGGAGCTCGGCATCGAATGCTACGAGGGTTGGCGGAGCAAGAACCTGGACACGAACCCGGATCTCGTCGTGGTTGGCAACGTGTGCAGGCGGGACAACCCCGAAGCGCAAGAAGCCATGAGTCGCGGGCTTCCGACGCTGTCGATGCCCGGCGCACTCGCTGCAAAAGTTCTCTCGCGGCGCAGGTCTTTGGTCGTCGCCGGCACACACGGAAAGACGACCACGTCGACCTTGCTCGCGTACCTGCTCCGGCAGGCAGGAATGGACGCGGGCTTTTTCATAGGCGGGATTCCTCTAAACTTCGATCGAAGCTCACGCCTCGGGTCGGAAGGCCTTCCGTTCGTCGTCGAGGGCGACGAGTACGACAGCGCATTCTTCGAGAAAGAGCCAAAGTTCTGGAGCTACCACCCAAGCGCGGCGATTCTGACCTCGATCGAATACGACCACGTCGACATCTATCCGAACGCCGAGGCGTACGTCGCGGCGTTTCGCCGGTTTGTCGAGCTGATCCCTGGCGACGGCTGGCTTTTCGCGTGGGCTGGTGACCCACTGGTTCGCGAGGTCGCATCGAGCGCGCATTGCAAGGTGCGTTTCTACGCGCTCGAAGGCGACGATTGCGGCGACGTTCAACCCATGTGGCTTGGAATCCCCGCGCCGGGCGGCACCGTGGACCTCTTCGGTGGCGGCTCGCTCTGCGGTCGCGCAACCTTGTCATTGCGGGGCCGTTACAACGCACGGAACACCGTTGCGGCGCTGGCCATGGCAAGCGAAGCCGGCGGCGCGCC
>CAMYJN010000361.1 GCA_947258625.1 uncultured Polyangiaceae bacterium
ATCGCTGCCAAGTGCGACGTACTGCTGGGGAACCTCGAGGACGCCATCGCGGCGGACAAAAAGACGGAGGCGCGCGAGGGCTTCGTCAAGATCGCCAAGGAGAATGACTTCGGCGACTGTCAGCTCTGGACGCGCGTCAACAGCCTCGACAGCCCCTGGTTCCTCGATGACATGTGGCAGATCGTCCAAGAAGTTGGCGACAAGGTTGACGTGATCATGGTGCCCAAGGTCGAAGGCCCCTGGGACATCCACTATGTCGATCGTTTGCTTGCCCAGCTCGAGGCGCGCGCGGGTGTGAAGAAGCCGATTCTGGTCCATGCGATTCTCGAAACGGCTCTCGGCGTCGCGAACGTGGAGGAGATCTCCGGCGCCAGCCCGCGCATGCAGGGCCTGAGCCTCGGGCCGGCTGACCTTGCCGCGTCGCGACGCATGAAGACGACGCGCGTGGGCGGCGGGCATCCCGGTTACCTGGTCCGCCAGGACCCGAATCCCGAAGACCCCGACGCTCCGCGTACGACCGCGCAGCAAGATCTTTGGCACTACACGATCGCGCGCATGGTCGATGCCTGTGTTGCGAACGGCATCTTTGCTTACTACGGCCCGTTCGGCGACATTCGGGACGTGGTCGCATGCGAGGATCAGTTTCGTAACGCGTTCCTGCTTGGTTGCGTAGGCGCCTGGTCGCTTCATCCGGTGCAGATCGACATCGCCAAGAAAGTGTTCAGCCCGCCGGTCGACGAGGTGCTTTGGGCCAAGAAGGTCATCGAGGAGATGGGAGACGGCACCGGGGCGGTCATGATCGACGGCAAGATGCAAGACGACGCGACGGTCAAGCAGTGCAAAGTCATGGTTGAGCTCGCCAGGATGCTCGCCGAAAAGGATGCCGACCTGAAGGCGGCCTACCAGTTCTGAGAGGTGACACGATGAGTACCAAGCATCGCCCCCGGCGAAGTGTATTGTACATGCCCGGTGCCAACGCCCGGGCACTCGAGAAGGCGCGGACGCTTCCGGCCGACTCTTTGATTCTCGATCTCGAGGACGCTGTTGCGCCCGACATGAAGGAGACCGCGCGCGATCAGGTCATACGAGCCGTCGAGGCCGGCGGCTATGGAAAACGCGAGGTCATGATCCGTACCAATGGCTTGAATACACCGTGGGGCTATGACGATCTGGTCGCGGCCGCCAAGGTTGGCCCGGACGCGGTCCTGCTCCCGAAGGTCGAAAGCGCGGAGACGGTTCGGCAGGCCGAGTCGGTCCTGCAGTCGCACGGCGCGGCGCCTGACATGGCGATTTGGTGCATGATGGAAACCCCTCGTGCGATGTTGCACGCCGAGGAAATTGCAGATGCGAGCCCGCGCCTCGGAGGCCTGGTGATGGGGACCTCGGATCTCGCCAAAGACCTGCAGGCGCAGCACACGGCCATGCGCCTCCCTCTCATCCCGGCCCTGGGCCTTTGCCTGCTCGCCGCTCGCGCGGCGCGGCTCGTGATCTTGGACGGTGTGTACCTAGACTTGAACGACCACGAAGGGTTCATCGATTCCTGCCGTCAGGGGGCAGAGCTCGGCTTCGATGGCAAGACCCTCATCCACCCGAAGCAGCTCGAGGCCGCCAACGAGGTCTTCGCCCCCTCCAAGGAAGAGCTCAGGCTCTCCCGCCGCATCATCGACGCCTATGCCGAGGCCGAAGCGGAGGGCAAAGGCGTTGTGGTCGTGGACGGCAAGCTCATCGAGAAGCTGCACGTGGAACATGCCAAGCGCGTCGTCGCGCTCGCAGAGGCTATCGCCGCCTAGGTTCTCGGCACCGCCTGGCCCGCGGAGCCCGGTTTCGTTCCGGCGGGTCACTACAGGGCTTGCCTAACGCAGACGAGAAGGGCTAGTCTCGCGCTTCCCCCATGCGCTTTTACGAATCTGAGGCGAAGCAACTTCTCGAAAAGCATCGAATTCCGCTGGTCGAGAGCAGACTTCTGCAGACGGCGGATGAAGCCGCGAAGGCCGCATCGGAAATCGGCGGCCCGGTCATTTTGAAGGCCCAGGCGATCGCGCCCGGACTTGCTGCGGCGTCGGTGAAAGAGGCGTCCGATCCCGCCGGCGCCAAAACGGCCGCAACCGAGCTTCTCGGAGTCGACGACGGTGGCCGCAAACCCAAAGGCATTCTTGTCGAGGCCAGGCCAGCAGGCGAGGCCGAGTACAGCCTGAGCTTCACCTACGACGGGACCAGCAAGCGTCCAGTGGTGGCAGCCGCCGACATGGCCGGCAAGATCGACGACCTCGGCGACAGCCACCCCGACCGCATCGTCCGCCGCCACTTCTCGGCGCTTTATCCGTTCTCCGACTACATTGCAAAAGAGCTCGCCCGGTCGCTCGAGCTCGGAGGCAACGACCTCAAGCAGATGACACGCATCGTTGCGGGGCTTGCGCGGTTGTTTCTCAAGTACGACTTGGCAGATCTCGACATCACCTCGCTGGTCAAGCTCGGGAACGGGAAATTCATCGTGCGAGACGTCGAAGCCGATCTCGAGATCGAAGCCCGACACAGGCAAAGGCCGATGCTCGACGAGCTCGGCTTTGCGAAGGAAGACCTTCGGCAAGTCCGCGAGCCCACTCCATTCGAGCTCGAAGGCGCGAAGATCGACGAGGAAGACCTTCGAGGCATCATCAGCCCAATCGCCGAGTTCGATGGCAACATTGGCCTGGTGATTGGCGCCGGCGGCGGCTCGCTGACCTTGACCGATGCGGTGCGAAAGCACGGTGGCCGGCCCGCCAACTACGCGGCGATCGGAGGCAACCCCAGCGTTGACAAGGCTCGGCGCCTCACCAAGCTGGTGCTGAGCAAACCCGGCGTCGATAAAATCGCCGTGATGTCCAACGTAGTGTCCAACACGCGTGCCGACCTCGTCGCGCGCGGCGTCATCAAGGGCATCATCGAATTGGGGTTCGAGCCTGCAGACAAGATTTTGATCTTTCGTGTTCCGGGGGCTTGGGAGGCCGACGCCGCCAAGATCCTCCAGAAGTACGGAATCGAGTACTGCGATCGTACGGTGTCGATCAGCGAAGCGGCGAGACGCGCCGTCGAGAAAGTTGGGTAGAGGGATAAGCCATGGCCGTTATCGTTCACGAAGACTTTCAGTTCATCGTCCAAGGCATCACCGGGCGTGAGGCATTGAACTTCACGCGGGAGTGCCTCCAGTACGGCTCGAAGATCATCGGTGGCGTCACGCCGGGCAAGGGCGGACGCGAGGTGTACGGAGTCCCGGTCTACGACACCGTGCGCGAGATCACCGAGAAGCAACGAGTCGATGGTACCGTCATCACGGTGCCGCTCGCCTTCGCCCCCGATGCTGCTTACGAAGCGATCGATGCGGGCGTCAAAGAGGTGATCATCATCACCGAGGGCATCCCGCGAAAAGACGCCTCGGCGGTTGTCGAGTACGCGGAGCTCCATGGCGCGCGAGTCATCGGTCCAAACTGCCTTGGGATCATCGTGCCTGACGTCTGCCGTTTTGGAAGTCTTGGTGGCCCCGCGGTCGATTGCCGCAAAGCCTTCAAGCCCGGGGTCGTCGGTGTGATGTCACGTTCGGGCGGCATGACGACCGAGATCTGCAACGCGCTGACCCTCTCCGGCCTAGGTGTCAGCACGGCGATCTCGATCGGCGGCGACCCGGTGATCGGGTCGACCTATGCCGACCTGATTCCACTGTTCGAGGCCGACCAAGACACCAAAGCCGTGGTGGTCTACTCCGAGCCCGGCGGCACGGCTGAAGCCGAGCTCGCGCGATGGACTCAGGAGCACAAGAGCCGACTTCCCATCGTGGCATTCGTTGCCGGTCGCTTCATGGAC
>CAMYJN010000362.1 GCA_947258625.1 uncultured Polyangiaceae bacterium
TGTGGGTTGCCGCCCTCGGCGGAGAGCTAGCGACCCGATTCGACAAGAAGCCGAGGCTCTTGAACCTGCAGAAGGCCAAGATGGGCGCGCAGCAGGCCTGGACCTGCGTGGGTGACGCGGCAAGGCGAGACTTTGGTTTCTCGGCCGAAATCGATCTCGCCGAAGGCATCCGCCGTACCCACGATTGGTACGAAGCCAACGATTGGTATCAGAGCCTCAACCCAAAGGATTTGCTCTCGGTGCGATCACTCCGCGGCTTGGCTCGTCGATTCGGCCGCCACCGGTGAGAGCTTTTCCAAGAGTCGATGGCCGGTGGACGTGATCTGGTCCAACAGGTAGCGCGCCCTGGGCTCGGCCCGCTCGAGGTGCCGTTCGAGAACGTCGGCTCGTTCCGGATGTTTGTCGGCCTGCGCCAGGAGAAGCTCGGCGATCGCGGTGTCGCCGAGAAGCTGAATCAATCGCTCGGCGTGCAGCATCGCAAAGGCGAAGTCGCGCTTTGGGTTCCAGTTCTTGGTGAGCTCGTCGGTCCATTCGCCGATCGGCTTGCGGCGAAGGCCCCTCACCTTGTTGCCTGCCGTCCGGAGCACGAGGTGTTGCTGCGCGCTCAGTGAAACTGTCTGAAGCTGTGCAACCCGTCGTTCGAGCGGATTACGGCTCGAGAGTGCACGCCATCGCGTTTGCGCCAGGCGCTTCACGAATGCCTGCGGATTCTTGATAATACCGCCGAGTGTGTCCTTCATCGCCATCAGCGCTTGGATTTGGCTCGTTCCTTCGTAGATCGGCATGACGAGCGCGTCGCGAAGCAACTTCTCCGGTAAGTAGTGCTTGGTGTACCCGTTGCCGCCGTGAATCTGAAGCGAAGTGCGAGCGTGCTCTACGGCCTTTTCCGCAGCCAAGTACTTGAGAAGCGGTGTGAGGCGGCGCGCAATCTTCTGGTGCGACTTCATGCTGCGCTTCATTTGCTTCTTCTCGTTCTTGCCGAGTTCCCCGTAGCGAATCGCCAGCGCCAGTTTCTGCGCCATTTCCTCGTGGAAACATGCGGTGACCGCCACAGCGCGGATGCCCTGAATTTCGGTCTTCATGGTTTCGAGGTACTCGGCGATCATTTCGTGTCGATCGATCGTCTTCCCCATCGATCCACGTCCGGCGGCATACTCCGCCGCAGCTCGGTACGCGGACTCGCTCAGCCCCAGGCATTCGAAGCCCACGCCAAGCCGCGCATTGTTCATCAGGGTGAGCATGTACTTGAAGCCTTCACCCCGCTTCCCGACCAGCTCGGCAGGCGCCTTGTCAAAGACCAGCCCGCAGGTTGCAGAACCGTGGTGACCAAGCTTCTCTTCGACGCGGCTCAGCTGCACGATGCGTGTCCGCTTGCCCTCGGCGTCGTCTTCGTAGGCCTTCACCAGGAACATCGAAAGCGCGTTGAGGCCGCCCATTGGATCATCGGGGTCGGCGCCTTCGGTGCGCGCGATCACGAAGTGATACTTCCCGTGACCCGAGGTGATGAAGATCTTCTCACCGGTGACATACCAATTGCCGTCCGCGTCCTGCTCGCCCACCGCGCGAAGCGCTCCCATGTCGGACCCAGCGTCGGGCTCGGTGATGTCCATGCAGCCCCAGGCTTTGCCAGCCGAGATTTCTTCGACCATCTTCCGCCAGCGGGTTTCGTTGATTCGGCCGGTCACCGGATCGATGTCCGAGCTTCCTTCGAGCGCGGAGAAAACGACCGCGGCCATGGCAATGCCCGCGTGGAACCCGTGATGCGCCATGGCGGAAACATCGGCTCGCGCCATCAACTCACTATTCATGAAGTACAGCATCATCGGCGCGTTCATCCCGCCAAGCTCACGCGGGATCGGCAGATGATGGAGGTCGAGCTCGTTGATCTTCTCGAAAATTCCGGCGAGCCGCTCGGGGAAGACCACCTCTCCATCGACGAAATCGACGCCGTTCTCGTCGATTTCTCGCTCGTAAGGCTTGATCTCTTCGGCCGTGAATTGCCCGAACATCTCGATGATGTCCCGGTAGAACTCGACCGCCTCCTCGGTGTTCCGAAAGCCTTCTCCGTCCGCATCGGCGAAGTCATGTTCGGTGATTTGCGCGAGCGAGTCCCAGTCCACGCCCTTGTCGAAGTAATATTGAAGATCGTCGTTGTCTTTGAAGAAATTAGCCATGCTCAGTTCTCGCCTTCGTTCTCGGTGTAGAGGCTCGACCGCGCGACGCGGATCAACTCGCGTGCGTGACGCGTTCGTGTGCTCCCTCGGGCCGGATCATCCGGCAGAATCGTTTGCAGCGTGTCGATGACCGCGGTTCCTGCTACGGCCATCGTGATCACCTCAACCGCATACGCTTGCGGGTCGACGCCTGCCCGGACCAAGCCTTGTCGCTTCGCCCGGTCGAGCTGCCCGCCTAGAAGCTCGACCCAGGGTTGCACGAACCGAGCGAGCATCGCTTGCATCTGCTCGGGCCGGTCGAGGGTTTCGCGCAGGAAGAGACGCGCGCGATCCGGATCCTCGATGAAGAACTCGGTGAGCGCCTGCATCGTCGCGTCGAACCGCTCTTCTGTAGACGCCTTCAATAGAAGGCCCGGCAACACCGAGTTCCAGTGCGCGAGCATTTCGGCGAGTACGTTTTCGCGAAGCGCATCTTTCGACCTGAAGTGGTAGAGCAGGCTCGGCTTCCGAATCCCCACCGCATCGGCAATCTCCTGAACCGAAGTCCCGTCGTATCCCTGCTCCGCGAACAGCCGCGTCGCGTGGGTCAGGATCTGATGGCGTACGTCCATGTTCTCTACCAACTGGTCGTCAAATGCCTACCAAATGGTAGGGAGAATGCAAGGAGAAGATTCGGAATACGGCAAATTGAGGCGATCAGAGTCCGGGAATGCCAATTTTGGGCTAGTGTCCGCGAAGCTCGCGTTCGGACAGATGGACGGTGAGGGGCGCGTATGGTGTCGTTGAGTTCGTGGTCGGAGCAGTGGGAGATCCTTCTAGTCGCGCTCATTCTCGTCGCGGCGCACCTGATCGCGCCGCGGGTCAAAGGGCTCATCAAACACCCTGAACGGCAGCAGGCTCTCGGCGGAGGGCTCTCCGTCGCTTACGTGTTCCTCC
Organism: uncultured Polyangiaceae bacterium; assembly: GCA_947258625.1. Lineage (GTDB taxonomy): Bacteria > Myxococcota_A > Polyangia > Polyangiales > Houyiibacteriaceae > SG8-38. The sequence continues at coordinate 3,111 of CAMYJN010000362.1, forward strand.
ATCTCATCCCGAGCCTCGACGCTGCCGACGGGGTCGTGGGTCCGCGAATCTATTTCATCGGGCTGCTCGGCTTCGTCGCGTTCTACGGCTTGGACGTGATGTTCCAACCTCCCAAGCATACCCACCCAACCAAATACCATGCCTATCTATCGACGTTCTTCGTTTACGATGGGCTGCTGATTTTCACGCTCGGTCTCAACCTTCCCCCGACACCCGTCCTGACTCTCGTATTCGCCCTGTCGCTTGCGCTCGACGTCCTGAACACCGATCTTGAAATGCAGGACGAATATGGCGAGCGCTTCGTCAAATGGGGACGCTGGTTACTGATTGCAGGCGTGGCGATCGGCTATGGCTTGAACCTCGTTCGGCGTCCGCACCCAGTGGTGGTCGATTTGCTCACGGCCGCACTCGCCGGCTTCATGATCTTCCATACAAACAACGGGGTGTTCCCAGTATCCCGAAACAAAAAGTTCCCGTGGTTCTTGGCCGGGGTTCTCGCGTTCTGGGTGTTGCACGTCTTGCTGGGCGCGGTCGACTGAGCGTGACGGGGCACTTGCGATTCCGACCGTTGCGGGTTTGAATAGCCCAGCAGGAGGCCGCGAATGACAAACGCAATTCAAGAAGCAGATCAAGAGATGCTGGGCACGATCAAGCAGCACGCTGGCGTGGGGATGGCCGTCGGAATCCTCGTCGTCGTTGCGGGCCTCTTGGCACTGCT
>CAMYJN010000363.1 GCA_947258625.1 uncultured Polyangiaceae bacterium
CACCGGCGGTTTGGAGGGGCACGCCGAGCGCAAGCATCATCCGCTCGGTGTGGTCGCGCGAGAGGACAGGCTCCTCGATCGCCGTCGGGGCGCCAGCGTAGAGGCCGCTGAGAAGGAGCGCGCTCTTGACCTGGGCACTGGCGATGGGCATGGCGTACTCGATGCCCGTCAGAGCCTCGCCCTCGACCAGCGGTGCGATCGAGATCGGTGGGTATAGCTCGTCGGGCTTGTCGCCTGCGCTGCCTGCGATATGGGCGCCCCGGGCGCGGAGCGGCTTGATGACGCGGCCCATCGGGCGGCGCGTGAGCGATTCATCGCCGACCATGCGTGTGCCGAAACGCTGGCCGCTCAACAGGCCGGCCAGCAGCCGCATCGTCGTGCCCGAGTTGCCGCAGTCGATCACGTCGCCCGGCATTCGAAGTCCGTGGAGGCCGACGCCGTGCACCGTCGTAGCCTCGTTCTTGCTTTCGACGGCAACGCCCATCGAGCGGAACGCCCGGCGTGTCGCCGCGTTGTCCAAACCTTCGGACAGGCCGGTGATGCGGGACCGGCCGCGGCCCAAGGCGCCGAAGATGAGGCTGCGATGGCCGATCGATTTGTCGCCCGGCACCCGAACGCTCCCGCGAAGCGGCCCCGAACGGCGGACGCGGTAGCGCTTCTTGGCGCCGCTCGACGCGCGACTAGACACGCGAACCCTTTAGCACGCGCTCGAGTGAATGGAGAAAGCGCTCGTTCTCCTCGGGCTTGCCAACGGTGACGCGGATCCAGGATTGAAGTGGTGGGCCCATGGCGCGCACGATCACCCCTTCGCGGAGCAGGTCTTCGTAGACCGCCCTGCCCGGCTTCTCAACGTCGACCAAGACGAAATTGCCCTGGCTCGGTGCGACGCGGAGGCCTGCTGCGTCCAGCGATTCGGCGAGCTTCCGACGGTCACGAACAGTGGCTTCGACGCTGGTGCGCAGATGCGGCTGGTCGCCGAGAGCGGCCTTGGCGGCGACCTGGCCCAGCGTGCCCACGTTGAACGGTGCGCGTAGACGGTTGAGATCGAACACGAGCTCCTTCGTCCCGAGCACGTAGCCGACGCGCAGCGCAGCAAGGCCATAGGCTTTCGAAAAGGTTCGAAGGATCGCCAGCCGCTCGCGCATGTGGCGCAACTCCGTTGCCGGGGCGAAATCCTCGGCGTCCGCGTACTCGACGTAGGCCTCGTCGATGACCGCGAGGACGCGGTCCGGCAGCGAACGCAGGAGTCGCTCGAGCTCTCGCTTGGTGACGTAGCCGCCGGTCGGGTTGTTGGGGTTGGACACGAAGAGAAGCTTGGTTTCGGGGGTCACGGCATCGAGCAGATCGTCGACGTTCCAGTGCAGGTCGTCGCGAAGCGGGACGGCGGTGAAGCGCAGCTCCTGGGCGACCGACCCGATTCGGTAGCAAGGAAAGGACGGATGCCCGAAGACCGCGTGATCGCCCCGACTCGCAAAGACGCGACAGATCAAGTCGATGAGCTCGTTCGAGCCGTTGCCGAGACAGAGCTGCTCCGAAGGTACACCGTGATGGGCCGCCAACGCCTCGCGGAGCTCGTAGCCTCGGGGGTCGGGGTAACGCTCGAGCTGCAGGCTGCTGGCGCGCAAGGCCTCGACGACCTTCGGCGAAGGGCCGTAGGGGTTCTCGTTCGAGGCGAGCTTCACGACATCGTCGATGCCGAGCTCGCGCCGGAGCTCGTCTTCGGGTTTGCCGGGCTCGTACGCCGTCAGCGCGAGAATGTGGGGTGCCGCGAGGTCGCTCATGGGGATCGGTCAGCTCAAACGAGGATAGCTTCCGATGACCTTGGCATAACGGGAGATGCGGCGCAGCTCCTCGACGGCGGTGAGGATCTTGCGGTCGGTGATGTGACCGTCCATCTCGAGGAAGAACACGTGTCGCCATTGGGTTCCGGTCGAGGCGCGCGATTCGATGCGGGTGAGATTGATTTCGCGGTCCGCGAGGGGCTTTAGCGCGCGGTGGAGCGCGCCTGGCTCGTCACCTGGCGCCACGGCGATGAAGGTGCGGTCTTTGCCGGTGCGGGATGGAAGGCGATTGCCCACGATCCCGAAGCGCGTGATCACGTTGGAGTCGTCTTCGAGTCGGTCCTCGATGAGCTCGAGGCCGTGCAGCTCTTTGAGAAGCGGGGAGCCGAGCGCTGCGGATTGGTCGTCGCCGCTCGCAAAGAGCGCCGCGGCCTCGCCCGACTGCACGTCGACGAGGATCGCGTCCGGATAGCGCGAGCGCAGCTGCCGCTCGCATGCTGCGATGGCTGGCGCCGAGCCGTAGATCTTGATGACCTGGGCCGGGTCGCCCGACTGCGACAGCAGCTGGTAGCGAAGCGGCGCGACGCGCTCTGCGCAGAGCTTGGCGTCGGTGTCTACCAGGCCCTTGAGCGTCGCGGTAATCGCTCCGTCGGTCGATGTTTCCAGGGGAACCACCCCAAACGTCGCATGGCCGTGCAGCACCGCCTCGAGCACGGCGGAGACAGTCTCGGTCGGGCGAAAGCTCGGCGCGTGACCGAAGTAATCGCGGGCGGCGGCATGCGCTAGGTCGCCCGGTGTGCCGAAGTACGCAACGACGTCGGGCGTGATCAGCTCGGTGCACGCGGACATGACCTCTCGAAACACGGGTTCGATGCTGGACTCCGGGAACTCGTCGGCGAGCGCGCGCGCGCTGTTGATGACCGTCGCTTTCTTCGGCAACCGAAGCGGTTCGTTTCCGGCGTCTTCGCGAAGCGCGGTGTATTCGCGTATCGCTCGCGCACGCGCATTGAGCGCGCTCACGAGCTGCCGGTCCGCCTCTTCGAGCGCTGCGGTGACCCGGCCAAGACGATCGTCCATGGCGCCGATGGTAACAGCCCCTTCAGCCGAGGTACACCGTCCGTGGCGCTTCGCTACCCGTCGTCCCGGCGCGCCAGCTCGCGGAGACGAGCCAAGGTCACCAGTGCATCGACCGGGGTCATCCGTTCGATGTCGAGCGCTTCCAAGGTGGCTTCGACTTCAGACCGAGTTGGCGGCTCTGCGTCGAACAAGGGCATCTGGGGCGCGGTGCTTGCCTCGGCGCGCGCCTCGAGCTCCTTCAACTTCGCTTTCGCGCGGGCCAGCACGACCGGGGGAACGCCTGCGAGCCTAGCAACCGCCAGGCCATAACTTCGATTCGAGCCGCCGGGAACGAGCTGATGGAGCAAAACCATCCTGTCATCATGCTCTTTTGCCGCGACGTTGTAGTTGGCTGCACTCTCGAGGCGATCGGCAAGCTCGCAGAGCTCGTGATAGTGCGTCGCGAAGATCGTGCGGCAACGCGTTGCGTCGTGAAGGTGCTCGGCGACGGCCCAGGCGGTTGCGAGCCCGTCGTAGGTGCTCGTGCCGCGTCCGATCTCGTCGAGAATGACGAACGAGCGCTCCGTCGCCCCGCGCAGGATGGCGGCCGCTTCCATCATTTCGACCATGAAGGTGCTTTGACCGCGAGCGAGGTGATCGCTTGCCCCGACCCGGGTGTAGACGCGATCGACGATGCCGATCCGGGCGCTCTTGGCGGCGACGAAACCCCCAGCTTGGGCCATGATCACCGCCAGCGCCGCTTGACGCATCGCGGTCGACTTCCCCGACATGTTCGGCCCGGTCAGGAGCATGAAGCGGGTCGCTTCAGGGTTAAGCTCGATCGTATTGGGGACGAAGCCGTCCTTAGCTGCGTAGCATTCGACGGTGGGGTGGCGGCTGTCTTCGAGGAAGAGCGCCCGGCTGGAATCGATATCGGGCCGAACATAGCCGCGGCGCTGCGCGACCTCGGCCAGCGCGGCGCTCGTGT
>CAMYJN010000364.1 GCA_947258625.1 uncultured Polyangiaceae bacterium
CGAGCTTCAAGCGGCCCAGCTCTTCGCCGTCTGCGCCGATTGCGCTCAGCTCGCCGATCATGGGAATGTAGAGGCCGTCGGTCCGCCTGCCTGCCTCGATTATCTTGGTCCCCCGAACGGCTCGACGAACCTCGAACATGGAGGCGACCTGCGCGCGAGCTGCGCTGTCGAAGGCGGCAAACATGGGGCCGGTCCGAACCAAGGTCGAAACCAGCCGCCGCCCCAGCATCTCCAGCAGGACGTCGCCAAGAGGCGGGTGCTCCGCAACGAGCCGGTCCAACAAGAGCTTGCTGATTCGAAGGGCGCTGACGTCCGTCCGTGCTGTCACGTCCCCCTCGTAGTTGACGCGCTCGAGCAAACAGGAGGTGCCGACCACATCGCCTTCTGACAAGACCAGCCTGTCGTCCTCGGTGGCCCGAACGAGCTGCACGCTTCCCTCGACGAGCACATAGAGCGCATCGGCGGTCGTGCCCCGGTCGATGAGCTTCTCGCCGGGCTCGAGAACGACGAGGCGGGATTCCTGGACGATCCTCGCGAGCATGGCCTGCGGAATCTCGGCGAACAGAGGCATCGAGGGAAGTTGGGCGAGATGTTCCGGCGTCGGTCGCTGGTCGAGGCCCTCGTCGTCGAGCGGAGGGCGGTCCTGCAACTCCAGGTCGGAGATGTCGAGGTCGAGCGTGGGACGGCGCGCGCCTGGAGGCCTCGAGAATCGGAGCGCGTCATCGACCGCCGATGGGTCGGCGATCAGAGGAAGCGCATCGGTCGAGATTCGTTTCTTCTTCGTGTGGGTGATCTCCTCGCCTTCCGCCTTCGGCTCGAGATCGGCCGTGACGATGGCCGACCTCGTCGACCGATGGAGCTTGCGCGCGGCGTCTGGCTTGACCCGCGCAAACACATCTGCGCGATCGGGCGCAATCCCCATCACGACTTTCGCCATCGCAGCCGCCCGGGCGACGAAGCCCTGTTGTGCGTAGAGGTCGATCGCTCGCTCGTAGGCCTCGACCGCTTCGTTCGGCCGTCCTAGACGCTTGAGGAGGTCGCCTTTGCGATGAGGCCAGCGCGCCTCCTGGGGCTCCACCTCTTCGAGGGCCTCGTATTGGCGCAAGGCTTCCGCCAGCCGTTCCCTCCGGAGCGCGTTATGGAGCTTCTCCCTGAGCTTTCGGCTTTGACTACCCGGCACGACCTTACCACCTTATACCGAATGAGCCCCGCAGCCAAAGCGGTGGGACACCGCCCAATCACTGCTACGCTTGCCCCGACGCCCATCCGCATGAGTCTATTCATCCGCCTCGTCCGTGCTCAGCTCACCTTTGGTGTCATTCTCGCCAGCTACTTGGTGCAATTGGCGCTGGTCAAGGTCTTCCGGCGTTGGCGTATCGACCCCGAGACCGGCCATGAAGACCCCGTGGTGCCCGCCTGGCTGACCCGGCGGCAGGCCCGGGTCGATGAAAAGAACTCGAAGCGGATGCTCGCGGGCATGCTCAAGCTTCGCGGGGTCTACATCAAGCTGGGGCAGGTCCTGTCCATCATGGGGGGCTTTCTGCCTTCGGTGTACATCAAGCGGCTCGAGACCCTGCAAGACGCGGTGCCGCCGCACTCCTTCGCCGAAATCGAGCAGGCCTTCATTCAAAGCCTCGGCGCTGCGCCCGAGGCGTTTTTTCGGAGCATCGAACGCGAGCCAGTGGCGGCCGCGTCGCTCGGCCAGGTGCACGTCGCTTACCTCGAGGACGGTCACAAAGTTGCGGTCAAGGTCCTGTACCCCGGCATTCGCGACGTGGTCCGCATCGACATGCGGGTCATCAAGCTGATGGTCCGCGTGTACAAATGGTTCGTGCCCGTGCAGAACATCGAGGCGGTTCATTTGTCGCTCGTCGATCTGCTGCGTCGTGAGACGGACTACCTGCACGAGGCCGATTGCATGCGCCGCATGTCTGCCAACTTCGCAGGCGATGATCACATTCTCTTTCCCGAAGTGATCGACGGGGTCACCACTCGCGATGTCCTCACGATGACGTTCATGGAGGGCATCAAGATCACGCGCCTCGACGCGATTCGAGAACGAGGCGTCGATTTGCACAAGATCGCAGAGCGTTTGGTGAAGAGCTTCTACAAGCAGCTCTTCGTCGACCGTTTTTTCCACGCCGACCCGCATCCGGGGAACTTCCTGGTGCAGCCCGTCGAAGGCTCCGACGACGCCAAGCTCGTGGTGCTCGACTTCGGCGCAATCAGCGAGGTCGACAGCAAGACCGTCTTCGGGATGGTCGACATCCTACGTGGGTTCTTCGAGCAAAACGATGCCTTGGTCTTGCAGGGCATCGAGGAGATCGGTTTCGTAGCGGAAGGCGGCGATCGCGCGCTGCTCGAGCAGACGGTGAAGACCTACTTCCAGAAGCTCCTCAAGCTCGAGGCCCGCACACCGGGGGCGCTCATGAATGCAAAGTCGAGGGAGCTCGAAGCGCTCGCCGACCCCGAAGTCGAACGTCGTGAGCTCCGGACCCTCATGCGCTCGTTCCACTATCCGGACGGTTGGTTCTACGTGGAGCGGGCCGCCGTGATGATGTTCTGGCTAGCGGGCCAAATTGCGCCCGACCTCGATCAGTTCACGGTGGGGTTCCCTTACGTGGTGCCTCTGCTCAGCCAGCGCATCGCATCGACTCGTCCGGCGTCGCCCTCCGAGGGCGGGTCGCAGCCGGTGGCAGGTGGCTGAGATGAGCCGAATCGTCGGGATCGACCCAGGCTCGGCGCGAATCGGTATCGCGATCTCGGACGAAAGAGGCTCGATCGCGTTCCCACGCGAAACCATTCAGGCGCGGGGGGGCTACGAGGACGCCGCGCGACGTGTACGGGAGGCGCTTTCGGACGACGAGATTTCGTTGGCCGTCGTGGGGCTCCCGCTTCGACTGGACGGTAGCGAAGGGGAGGCGGCCCGGCGGGCACGGGCTTTCGGCGAGGTCCTCGGCGAGGCGCTCGGCGTGGACGTGGTATTTTGGGACGAGCGCTTGACCACCGTGGCGGCAGAGCGTTCGCTGCGAGACATGGGCCGGCGGGGCGCCAAGAGCCGCGACGTCGTCGATCAATCTGCCGCCACCATCTTGCTGCAAGGGTATCTAGACGCCAATTGAGGACGGAGCGTGGAACGACCGGAACAGCCAATCAAGGTCGAGAGCGACGTTGGAGCAACCATCGCTCGAGCCCTGAGTCTCGTGACGCTGATCGCCGTCCTGGGCCTGCTCGCCTTGCTGGGTTGGCTCTTCATCGTCTATCCGGACAGCAAGGGTCCGTCGGGGTACGTCGAGGAAGTCGTGATCGAGGTTTCCGAAGGGATGACCCTTCGACAACTCGCCAGTCAGTTGGAGAGCGAAGGCGTCATCAATAAACCCGGCGTCTGGTCGCTCTACATGCGCATGCGCGGCCTCGACCGGCACCTTCGACAAGGCAAAGTTCGATTTAGGGTGCCGATGACGCCCGAAGAGGTTGCGCGCTACGCGACGACGCGCCTCGGCCGCATCCAGATTCGGCTTTTGATCCCCGAAGGCTATTCGAGATTCGAAATCGCGGAGCGGCTCGATGAATACGGCGTCTGTGATGCCGAGGAGTTCCTCGACGCGACCGAGGACGCAGCAATCCTCGCGAGCTATGGCGTCGAAGCCAACGACGCGGAGGGGTATCTCTTTCCCGACACCTACGAGTTCGACGACCAGACCAAACCTAGGCGAGTTGTCGAGCGGATGTTGGCGAACTGGACTCGGAGGAACGAGGAGCTCGAAAAGAAGTACGCCGCGGAGCTCGCCAAACTGAAGGGCTGGACGACGCACGA
>CAMYJN010000365.1 GCA_947258625.1 uncultured Polyangiaceae bacterium
CGTTCTTCGGATTCGATGCCGGCGCCTGCCTTGCCGACCCTCGGCGCCCAGAAGGGCAACTGGCACACCTACGACATCACGCACGAAACGGTGTATCGCTACGAAACGCCGGTCGAAACCTCATCGCACACCGTGCGCCTTCAACCGGTCCGCGACCTCGCCCAGGACGTGCTCGAATACAAGCTCGAGATTTCGCCGCCGGGACAGGCGTATTCCTACGAGGACGTGTTTGGCAACCACGTGCTGAGCTTTCAGATCAGCCAGCCTTACACCGAGCTTTGGGTGCGGGCGTATTCGAAGGTCCGGACCTACCACGTCGATACGCACTCCGCGCTCCGAAGCACGAGCATCCCTCTGGTTTGGATGCCCTGGCAGCGTCAGATGATGAATCCCTTTTTGCTGCCGCCCGAGCTTCCCGAAACGGAGCTGCGCGAACTTTCCGGGTTTGGGATGAGCTTTGCGGCGCGCCGCTCCTACGACCTTCTCGAGACGCTCATTGATCTCAACGAAGCCCTGCACCGCGACTTCAAGTACATTTCGGGGTCGACGACGATCGAGACCTCGCCGTTCGATGTCTTTCAGGAACGTCGAGGCGTCTGTCAGGACTTCGCGAACTTGTTCATTTGCCTCGCTCGCTTGCTTGGCGTGCCGGCGCGCTATCGAGTCGGTTACATTCACACGGGCTCGGCGTACCACAATCAGATTCAGTCCGAAGCCTCACATGCCTGGGCAGAGGTCTACTTGCCCTCGGTGGGCTGGCGGGGCTTCGACCCGACCAACGGCTGCCTCGTCGATCTCGATCACATCCGGGTCGCCACGGGGCGCAACTACCGCGACGCCACGCCGACGGCGGGTACCCTCTACGCAGGGGGGCACGGAGAGCGACTCGACGTTTCGGTGCGCGTCACACGGATAGATGAGACGCCACCGGCCGAAGCGCAGGAGTCGCAACAGGCGCAGCAATAGAGACATGCCGGGGAAACCAAATAGAAATCACACCCTCCGCGTAAACCTGCTACTCCAGATCCGATGAGGATCGCTGTTGACCATTTGACCGAGTATCGGTACGAGCGTCCGGTAGGGTTCGGCGAGCATTCGGTGTATCTGCGCCCGCGCGAAAGCCAGACGGTCCACGTCGCGTCGTTCTCGCTCGATTGCGCGCCGGAGGCCAAGGTCCGCTGGATGCGCGACTGTTTCAACAACGTCGTCGCCGTCGCGAGCTTTGGTCTAGCCGAGGCGTCCTTGCTCTCCTTCCATTGCCGAATGGCGTTCGATGTCATCGAAGAGAACCCATTTGATTTCATCCTGGAGCCGCGCGCGCACGAGTTTCCGTTCAGCTATGACGATCGCGAGAAGAGCGCGCTGAGGCCTTACCTCGAGCCCGATGAATCGGAGCGCTGGAAGGTTTTGGATTGGGTTCGCGGCACGGTGGGCCTCTCGGTGCAGAGCCGAGACACGATTTCGTTTCTCACGGACCTGAACCTCGCCATTCATCGGAACATCGCCTACCAGCGTCGCGACGAGGAAGGAACGCAGAGCGCGAATGAAACACTCGAGCTTGGCAGCGGGTCGTGTCGAGACATGGCTGAGCTTCTGGTCGCGACGAGCCGACAGCTCGGTCTAGCGGCACGGTTCGTCAGCGGGTACCTGTACGAGCCCCCGCCGTCGGACGGCACCGCGGGGTTCAATCGTGCTGCGGGCTCGATGCACGCCTGGGCCGAGGTCTATCTCCCGGGCGCGGGCTGGCGTGGGTTCGACCCGACCAATGGAATCCTCACAGACCACCGCTTCTTGCCCTCCGCGGTGGCGAACCGTCCCGACTGGGTCAATCCGATCCAGGGGCGGTATTTTCACTCCGGCCAGGTCGCTTCCGAGATGAGCGTGAGCCTGACAGTCAGCGGCGCCGTGTGACGACGGGTGTGGACGAGCTGGCGCGCACGGTCGAGACCTTGATCGATGCGCAGGAGCTTTCGCTCACGATGGGAGGAGAGCCCACGTTCATCCCGGAGAACCCCGACGCACCAGAGTGGAACCAAGAGGCGCTCGGGCCGGAGAAGCTCGGCTACGCGAGGCGACTCGCCTCTCGCCTGCTCGACGAGCTCTACCCTGGCGGCCTGGTCATGCAGGTCTTTGGAAAGCAGTACCCGGGCGAGCCGCTTCCGCGGTGGGTCGTCCTTACGCTTCACCGCAACGACGGAGTGCCCTTGTGGCGCCACCCCGAGCTCTTTGTGCTGGACGATGCGACCGGTTCGAACCGCGCCGAAGACGGGCGGCGATTCATGGAGGCGCTCACAGACGCGCTGGGGCTTGGGAGCCGCGGCATCCCCTGTGTCGAAGAGGATGCGCTCGAATTTCCACAGGGCTGGGCGCTACCGCTCGATTGGTCCGATGGCGGTTGGGCATCCGATGACTGGCCGTTTTCGGCGACGGACCCGATCGTCGCGGTGTCCGGGAAGACCCCGCTCGGCCTGCGCTTGCCGCTAGGCGAGCTCGAGGAGCATCACCTCCGACGGGCGCTCACGGTGGAGGTCCATGACGGTGAGCTGCACGTCTTCATTCCGCCGCTCGACCTCGAGGCGTTTGCCCCGCTGGTGGAGGCCCTCGAACGTGTTGCGGTGAGCACTGAAACCAAGGGGCTGGTGATCTGCGGGTACCGGCCTAGCGGCGCATCGGCGGTCACGGCGCTCGGGCTTGCGGCGGACCCGGGCGTGCTCGAAGTGAACCTGCCGCCAACGGGGTCCTGGCGCGCATATGATGACATCCTGCAACGGATCACCCGGGCCGCAGTTGAGGAGGGGCTCTACACACTGCGCTACCATCTCAATGGCCAGGTTCAAGGGACCGGCGGCGGTGCACACGTGCTCTTCGGAGGCCCAAGCCTCGACGAGAACCCCTTCTTCCGTCGCCCGGACCTCATCGCGAGCATCATCCGCTATTGGCAAAAGCACCCGTCGCTTTCGTATTTTTTCTCCGGTCAGTATGTGGGACCGGGGTCGCAGGCGCCGCGCGCCGACGAGACCTTGGTCGGCAAACTCTACGAGCTCGAAACGGCCTGCCTGGGGATCGACTCGCTCGAGGGGCCTCCGGATCGTATTTTTTTCGACCGCCTGTTTCGCAATCTGATGACCGACAGCGGCGGCAACACGCACCGGGCGGAGATCTGCGTCGACAAGCTGTGGAACTTCGACTCGCCGACGGGCCTGCAGGGTTTGATCGAGCTTCGCGCTTTTGCGACCATGCCCGAGGTCGAGCAGCAGTCGCTCGCGGCGCTGTTCGTTCGAGCGATCCTCGCGATGCTTGCGACCAGGCCATGCACCGAGCCTCTCGTTCGCTGGGACGCCGCGCTCCACGATGCGTACATGCTCCCGACCCTCCTTTTGCAGGACCTCCGAACGATTTGCGCGGACCTGGCGACGGCCGGCCTCGAGTTTGATCCCAGTTGGCTGCAGCCACTCCTCGAGCAGCGCTTCCCCGTGCTTGGACGCTTCGGGCTCGCGGGGGGCGAGGTGCTCGTCCGTCAGGCGCTCGAACCCTGGCCGCTGATGGCCGAAATCGCCGACGGCGGAACCACGTCGCGGGTCGTCGACCGCTCGACCGACCGCATCGAGATTTCCGTCTCGAATCCGGCTGGGCTCGGGGAGAACCGCGTCGTCGTCAATGGCGTGGCGCTTGTGATGCGCGAGGTCGACGGGACGCTCGTGGCGGGTGTGCGCTACAAGTCGGCAGGGGGCTGGCCTGCGTTCCACCCGCACATCCCCGTGCAGTCGCCGTTGGAGATCGAGGTGGTCGACGGCGCGAACCGCGTTCTTGCGTCG
>CAMYJN010000366.1 GCA_947258625.1 uncultured Polyangiaceae bacterium
TGGCAGTCGTCTCCACTGCGCCGACGTCGTAGCGGCTTTGCGCCTCCGAGTAAGCGAGGGCCAGGCTCGTCTCGCCTTCGATCATCGGCGTGAGATAGGCCTCGTGCTGGGCCTCGTTCCCCGCCCGCGCGAGGGTCATCCCTCCGAGGACAACCGACGCCAGATAGGGCTCGGGCACGAGCGTCGTGGCCAGGTTTTCCAAGACGATTGCGCACTCGACGAACCCGCCGCCAAAGCCGCCAACCGATTCGGCAAAGGGGATGCCAAGCCAGCCAAGCTCTCCCATCTTCTGCCAAGCCGCCGGGTCGTAGCCGATGTCGTCCTCGCGCAGCGCCCGAAACCTCGTGACGGGCGACTCGTTCCTTGCAAAGCCGGACACCGTCTTGGCGAGCATTTGTTGATCTGGGTCGAGCTCAAAGTCCATGTGGGAATCACTCCTGAGTTGGCTTGGCCGTTCAGCTACTCGGCAGCTGGAGGATCATTTTGGCGATGACGTTTCGTTGAATCTCGTTAGAGCCGCCGTAGATCGTGGCGGCGCGCTCATAGCAGAAGTAGGGCCCGATCGATTCCTCCACGGGGAGGCAAACGCCGTCGTTGTACCAGGTCAGCGAGCTCTCCCCCATGACTTCCATGGCTAGCTCGGTGAGCTCTTGAATGAGCTTGGTCCCGACGAGCTTTAGAATCGAAGACTCGGGACCTGGCGATTTGCCTTTTTGCTGATCGGCAAGCGCGCGGTAGCTGACCATGAGGTGCGCACGAAAACGCATTTCGAGGCGCGCGATGCGAGCGCGCCAGACCGGATCTTCGAGCATCGGGCGCCCGTTGACCGTCTTGTGCGCCGCAATGCGCTTCAACTTCTGCAGCACGTTTCGCGAGGGACCGATCATGGCCAAAAGCGTCCGCTCGTGGCCGAGCAGCGCCTTGGCCATCGTCCAGCCCTGGTTGATGCTGCCGACCACGTTCTCTTTGGGAACTTTCACGTTGTCGAAGAACGTGTCGCAGAAGGCCGGCGTGTGGCCGAGCGTCAACATGGGCTTCACCTCGACGCCCGGGCTCTTCAAATCGATCAGCAGGAAGGTGATCCCAGCCTGCTTCTTCACCGACTGGTCGGTTCGCACGAGGCAGAAGATCCAGTCGGCGTACTGCGCGAACGATGTCCAAGTCTTTTGACCGTTGACTACGAAGTGGTCGCCGGCGTCTTCCGCGGTGGTCCGCAGCGACGCGAGGTCGCTTCCTGACCCCGGCTCGGAGTAGCCCTGGCACCAGAACTCCTCGGCGCTGAGGATCTTCGGAAGGAATCGTTTCTTTTGCGCGTCGGTCCCGTAGCTGATGATCAAGGGACCCACCATCCCCAAACCGAAGACCGAAAGCGGCGGCGCGCCGGCAAGCTCCATCTCCTCGGCGAAGATGAAACGCCGAGCGGCATCCCAGCCGGTCCCACCTACTTCTGCCGGCCAGTCGGGGGCAACCCAGCCCTTCTCGTGAAGAATCTTGTGCCAGGTGGCGGAGTCCTCCGGCGTGAAGTCCCCGGCCCCTCTTGCGGTTTGAAGCATGTCTTCGGGCATCGCGTTCGGAATCCAGTCGCGAACCTCCTGCCGAAATGCCTCTTCTTCATCGGTGAAACTCAGATCCATGTCCGTATGCGTGGCACAGACCACGCCGAAACACCAACCTGTACGATTGCAGCCAAGCCCTGTAGGAAGCTCTTCACCGAGAGCGGGTCGTGCGAGCCGAGGCTCAGGGGGTCTCATGATCGAGATACGCAACGCGCTTCCGAACTTCGTCGCGGTCGATTTCTACGACATCGGCAACCTTTTCGAGGTCGTCGACGCTTTAAACGGCCTATAGCACCATCACAATCTACCGCGTGTCGTGACATGCCGATCGAGCGGGCCTGGGGTAGGCTTCGGCCACACTAGGAGGAGGCCGATCCATGGCAATTATTCGCTCGTTGATGAAAACCGAAATGATCACAGTGAAGCCGGACGACAGCGTCGCGGACGCAGCCCGACTGATGGCTCAGAACCAAGTCGGTGCAGTGCTGGTCGTCGAAGGCGGCGCGATGAAAGGCATCGTCTCCGAGCGCGACGTCGTGACCCGGGTCGTCGCCGAAGGGAAAGACCCGGCGGCAACGAAGGTTTCCGAGATCTCGACGGAAGCGGTCGTCGATGTGGATGTGAACACGCACGTGCGCAAATGCGCGGAGCTGCAGTCTGCGATGGGCGTACGGCACCTGCCGGTCACCGAGAATGGTGCGCCGGTGGGCATCCTGTCGAGCCGTGACTTTCTCGCCTACGTGGTCGAAGGGCTCGAGCAGGTTATCGACAAGATCGGCTACGAGGATGCCCTCGGCAAAGGCGAAGACCCGTATGACCACATGGGCGGTTCGTACGGCAAGTGAGCCCAAAGAAGCGCTGATCCACCCTAGTCACAGCACTGGCGCTGACGCCTCGTGGAGGGCACAGTAGCCAGACGGTGAAGGCGCTCGATCGCAAGCTTTTTCGCGAGGTGGTTCGGCTGCGCGGGCAGGCGTTGACTATCGCCGTCGTCGTTGCGTCCGGTGTCGCCTGTTACATCGCGCTTCAAAGCGCCTGGCGCGCGCTCTACCAGTCTCGGGACCTTTACTACGAAACCAACCGGTTTGCGGATGTCTTCGTTCACTTGGAACGGGCGCCCAAGTCGGTCGCGGGGCAAATCGCCGAGCTTCCGGGGGTAGCCAACGCCTATCCACGGATCGTGGAGCAGGTGCGCTTGCCGATGGACGATCTGATTTCGCCCGCGCGGGGTGACCTCATTTCAGTCCCGCCTACGGGCAAAGCGCCCCTCAACGGCTTGGTCCTTCGCGCGGGGCGCAATCTCGAACCCGGACGCTACGATGAGGTGTTGGTCAACGAGCCGTTCGCCATCGCCCACGGGCTCGAGCCCGGCGACCACCTTTCCGCCGTGATCAACGGCAAGCTGCGCAAGCTCCTGATCGTCGGACACGCGCTGTCCCCGGAGTACGTGTTTGCGGTCGACACAGGTCTGCTCATGCCCGATGACGAGCGGTTCACACCACTGTGGATGCTCGAGGACGCCATCGCTGCGGCGTATCAAATGGAGGGAGCGTTCAATGATCTGGCGATGAAGCTTGAACCGGGGGCGAACCAGGATGCCGTGTTGAGCGCCATCGATCGGCTGCTCAAACCGTACGGCGGTCTCGGTGCCTTCGCCCGCGAACATCAGCTTTCCCATTCGATCCTCACGAGCGAGATTCAAGGGATCGAAACGCTGGTCATCTTTCTCCCGGGGGTCTTTCTCGGCGTGGCGGCCTTCCTCTTGAATGTGGTGTTCAGCCGCCTCGTGACCTTGCAGCGCCCGCAGATCGCCGTGCTGAAAGCGATGGGCTATCGCAACCCGACCATCGCCATCCACTACTTCAAGATGGTGGCCCTGATCGTCAGCTTCGGCGCGCTGATCGGTCTCGGGCTCGGCGTCTGGCTGGGCAAAGGAATGCTCGCGATGTACGCGGAGTTTTTTCGTCTTCCGCAGATGCCACAGCGGGTCGACCTGACCGTCAGCGCGAATGCGATCTTGTTCAGCCTTCTTGCCGGTGCCCTCGGGGCATCGCTAGCCGTTCGCGCAGCGGTGATCCTCCCTCCCGCGACAGCGATGCGACCGCCAGCGCCTGCCAAATACAAAACTGCGGCGATCGAGCGCTGGGGGTTCACGCGCTGGTTGAACCAGACGACTTTGATGGTGTTTCGCGAGATCTGGCGCCGCCCCGGGCGCACGGCTCTTTCTTCCCTCGGAATCGCGTTGGCGCTCT